>DBFOUY010000046.1:0-8308 GCA_048365975.1 Eubacterium sp. | reverse complement strand
AGGCCAGTATTTTTTATACTGTTCACTTGGGCCGTCAGGGTCATAGCCGATAGCTGTGATGTAGTTTGAAAGTGCGTCAATCCATACATAAACCACATGCTTATCATCAAAATCAACAGGCACACCCCACTTGAATGAGGTACGGCTGACACACAAATCCTGTAAGCCCGGTTTAATGAAGTTATTGAGCATTTCTTTTTTTCTTGCCTCAGGATAAATGAAATTTTCATTTTCCTCAATAAACTGTTCAAGCTGTTTTTGATATTTTGAAAGTCTTAGGAAATATGCCTCTTCCTTTGCAGGCTTAACCTCTCTGCCGCAGTCAGGGCATTTTCCGTCAACAAGCTGGCTTTCAGTCCAGAAACTTTCACAAGGGGTGCAGTACATACCCTCGTATGTTCCTTTATAAATGTCATCCTGATCATAGAGCTTTTTAAATATTTTCTGAACAACCTTTTCGTGGTAATCGTCAGTTGTTCTTATAAACTTGTCGTAGCTTGTACCAAGTAAATCGCAAATGCCCTTTATTTCACCTGCAACCTTATCAACATATTCCTTTGGAGTGACATTTGCATTTTTAGCATATTCCTCAATCTTCTGACCATGCTCATCAGTACCTGTGAGCATGAATACATCATAGCCCTGTAATCTTTTGTATCTTGCAATAGCATCGGTTAAAACAATTTCATAGCTATTACCGATATGCGGTTTGCGTGATGTGTATGCAATGGCTGTTGTTATATAAAACTTTTCTTTTTCTGCCATTTGTATTCCTCCTTATATTAGTGAAGCAGCACCTCTGTCAAGCATAAGTGTAACGTCAGTATGGAACTGAAGCACTGACGCAGGGCACTGAGGTGTAACATTTCCGTCAATAAGCTGTTTGATTGCCTTAGCCTTATTTTCGCCAAGGGCGATAATTAAAATTCTTTTTGCCTGCATAATTGAGCCGATACCCATTGTTACAGCGTGAGTAGGCACCTCTTCAATTGAATTGAAAAATCTGCTGTTATCCTGAATAGTACTTTCCTTAAGTGCAACAACGTGGCTCCAGCGCTGGAAGCTGTCGCTCGGCTCATTGAATGCAATATGACCATTAGAGCCGATGCCTAAAAGCTGAATGTCAATACCGCCTGCTGCCTTTATTTTTTCTTCATAATCCTTACATTCCTGCTCTAAATCATCAGCATTTCCGTTAAGGAAATTAATATTTTCCTCAGGAATGTTGAGATGATCAAAAAGATTGTCGTGCATAAAGCGGTGATATGAATTTTTGTCATTAACGTCAAGCTTGCAGTATTCATCAAGATTAAAGGTTGTTACCTTGCTGAAATCAACAGCTCCGTTTTCAAAAAGCTTAATCATATGACCATATGGTTTAAGCGGTGTAGAGCCTGTTGCAAGACCAAGTACTGAATTTGGTTTTGCAAGAACCTGACCGCACATATAATTGCCGGCTGCAATGCCGATTTGTTCTTCATTATCATAAATTAATACATTCATATTATATACCTCCTCTTAGCTACTATCATTAAATAATTACATATTAAATGTATATTATAACTAATTTATTTTTCTGTCAATGGTATTTTTACTTTTTATCTTTGCAATTACCAGTATAATTAAAGCAAAAGCTATGGTACCCAGTATTGCACCGCAGGTATCAATTGCCCAGTCTGCCGCACGGCAGGCTCTGCCCTCAACAAACAACTGATGTACTTCATCGGTTACTGCATAAAGAGAGGTGAGAGCGGTAGCAAGAATTAAGGATTTTCTTTTCCTTGTCTGATACAGTGCAATGTTCATCAGCAGGCACAGCCCTGTGAATTCAAGAAAATGTGCCAGCTTTCTGACAATAAAGTCAGTGAAAACATTGTCACCGAATATTTCGATTAAGTACTGAAGTATGCTTCCACTCTGTTCAGCGGATTCAGTTGCAGTGCGTGATGAAAGCCAGAATATCACTCCCATACATATAAGAACTAATGTCCAGCATATTGCTGTTTTAATCTTCTCTTGTCGCATTTACAAAATTAACCCTTCCGCTTCCCGGGTGGAAATCAACACCGCTTACACCCTTTGCCTGTGCATAATATGAAGCCTCATAATGTATAGGCATCAGGGAATAATCATTTATAATTTTTTCCTCGACTGCTTTGCAGGAAGCTGCCAAATCATTTGCGGCGGCATTCTGTGCATTTTTAATAAGAGTGTCAAGCCCTTCAATTTCACCCACATAATTAGATTTTATAATATCGCTGAGGAAGGTGACAGCATTCTGGCTGCTTGATTCAAAGCAATATAAAGCCAAATCATATTCACCATTTGAAAAAGCGGTGTCAAAATCCTTTTGGCTGAGCACATCAATTTTAAGTGAGAATGAAATTTTACCCTCTTTTCCATAGCTGGAAATTTTTCCTATACTGCCCTGAATACCCTGTACAAGCTGTTTTGCAGTTTCTTCCATATCCTCAGTGGCAATTACTGTGAGGTTTGCAGATGTATACTTTTCTTCTTCAAGACCTTTTCTCCAAAGCTCAACTGCCATATCTGTATTCTGACTGTATGAGGAGCTGCCGATAACCTCATTTGCAGGCTTGCCGTCTATTGTGCAGCTTGGCGGAGTTAATCCGTCAGCCTTAGTCAGGTAGTCGTGCTGCTGAGTATCAGGCTTTGAAATGCTCATACATACTGCCTTGCGTAAATCAGTGTTGCTGAATATCTGTCTGTTTTTGTTAAGCACCATTGCCCACAGCTTGTTGGAGTAGGGGGTAACAGTGATTTTGTCATCGTTAATGCTCTCGTATTCACTTCCTGTGATATAAGCGCAGTCATAATAGCCGCTCTTTAATTTTTGCGGAATATTGCTTTCTTCATTGATAATACTGAGAGTTACATCGCTGACAGCAGATGGGTGGCTGCCTGTGTAGAGCTTATTATTTCTCAGAATATATGACGATTCAAGTATTGAGCTTACATAAAACTGTCCGTTAAACATCGAATATGAAAGACCAAGACCGTATCTGCCTTTGGTTGCATTGAAATATTCACGATTGCAGGGCATTGCTACTGCTGTTGACATAGCGTTCAGAAAGCCCTCGTCAGCACTTTTAAGGCTGATAACAAGTGTATAATCATCACTTGCTGTTACACCAAGCTTGTCAGCTGACATTTTGCCTGAATGTATTTCACTTGCATTTTCAATACTTGCAATGCTTGTGAAAAGTGGGCATTCAGTCAGAGGATCGGCAGCCCTCTGCAAAGCAAAAACTAAATCATCCGCTGTTATATCAGGGTTGAAGTTTTCGCCCATAAGCTCGGTTACAGCACTCTTTTCGTTAATTCTCCACTTAACACCCTTCTTAAGCTTAAAGGTGTATTTGAGTCCGTCTGCACTGACCTCCCAGCTTTCGGCTACACCGTCCTGCACAGTGCCGTCATCTCTGATTCTTATGAGCCCCTCAAAGCAGTTTTCTGCAATGAGAAATTCATCAGATGTAGCAGCAACCTGAGGGTCAAAGCTGTCAATCTTCCCTCCGAAAGGATATATGAAATCAATGCTTTCATTTTTTGAGTCGCAGCCGCTGAAAAGTGTTGCGGTTATGATTATACATAATATTACAGATAAAATCTTTTTAATCTTTTTCATTAATAATTCACCACTGGCTATTATAGCAAAAGCGTTCTGTTAAATCAATGTAATGTAACATAATTTTACCAAACATTTAATTTTTTGTAATATATGTTTATTCTTTAACTGACTTATAGAAATTGATGAAAAACGCATCAAAATGCAAAACACTAGGCAACGTAGTGTAAAAAGTTTTTAACAATCCTGTAAATAAAAATAAATTTCTCTTGACTTATTTTATAAGTTGTTATATATTATAGAGCAATAAAATGGAAAAATGTGCGTGTTTGGTGTTTCTGCCAAATGCATTTTGAAACAGAATACAACCGTGTTCCCGTCAAAAAAGCATGATTTATCTGTTGGATATTACAAAGATTGGAGTGACTCAAATGGTAAATGTGAAGGACACACAGCTTGGTACAACTACCAGAAAGAACTTTGCAAAAATCAATGAGGTTATGAAAATGCCTAACCTTATTGAGGTGCAGAAAAGTTCATATCAGTGGTTCCTTGACGAAGGTCTGAAAGAGGTGTTTAAGGATATTGGTTCAATTACCGATTACTCAGGCAATCTCGTACTTGATTTCATTGATTACTCAATGGATGATGAGCCTAAATACTCAATTGCTCAGTGTAAGGCTCGTGACGTTACCTATGCAAAGCCTTTAAAGGTCAGAGCAAGACTTGTTAACAAGGAAACAGGTGAGGTTAAGGAAAATACTGTATTTATGGGTGATTTCCCATGGATGACAGATGCAGGTACATTTGTTATCAACGGTGCTGAAAGATGTATTGTTTCTCAGCTTGTTCGTTCACCGGGTGTTTACTACAATATGGACCACGATAAAACAGGTAAGGAATTGTTTACCAACACAGTAATTCCTAACCGTGGTGCTTGGCTTGAGTATGAAACAGATGCCAACGACCTTTTCTATGTTCGTATTGATAAGAACAGAAAAATTTATATTACAACCTTCCTCAGAGCTCTGGGTCTTGGTACAGACAGTGAAATTCTTGATTTCTTCGGTGATGATGACAGAATTACTGCTACTATTGAAAAGGACACTACAAAGAATCAGGAGGAGGCATTGCTTGAGGTTTACAAGAAGCTTCGTCCGGGCGAGCCGCCGACACTTGAAACTGCACAGTCACACCTTGACGGCTTGTTCTTTGATGCACGCCGTTATGACCTTTCAAGAGTAGGCAGATATAAATATAATAAAAAGCTTGCTATCAGTGACAGACTTGCAGGTCAGACACTCACACAGCCTATCATTTCACCTCAGGGTGAGTTCCTTGCAGATGCAGGTGAAAAGATTGATGAGGCAAAGGCTCTTGAAATCGAAAATGCAGGTGTTATGTTTGCATATGTCGATGTTGACGGCAGGGAAATCAAAATTGCTTCAAACGGTATGGTTGACATCAATGCCTATGTTAATTTTGACTGCAAGCCTTTCGGCATCAATGAAAAGGTTTCATACAGAGTACTTGCAGAAATTCTTGAAAAGTGCGGTGATGACGAAAAGGCACTTATGGAAGAAATCGAGCTTCACTGCGATGACCTCATTCCAAAGCATATTACTATTGATGATATTTTTGCAACAGTATCTTATTTGCTTAACCTTGCTAATGGTGTAGGAAAAACAGACGATATTGACCACCTCGGCAACAGAAGAATCCGTGCAGTAGGTGAGCTTCTTCAGAATCAGTTCAGAATCGGCTTTACCAGAATGGAAAGAGTTATCCGTGAGCGTATGACACTTCAGGCTCAGGATGATGACGAGGCTATCACTCCGCAGGCATTAATCAACATCAGACCTGTTGTTGCTGCTATCAAAGAGTTCTTCGGTTCATCACCTCTTTCACAGTTTATGGACCAGAATAACCCACTTGCTGAGTTAACTCATAAGAGAAGACTTTCAGCTCTCGGTCCCGGCGGTCTTTCACGTGACCGTGCAGGCTTCGAGGTACGTGACGTACACTATACTCACTACGGCAGAATGTGCCCTATCGAAACACCTGAAGGTCCTAATATCGGTCTTATTTCATATCTCGCTTGTTACAGCCGTCTTAATGAATATGGCTTCATTGAGGCTCCTTACAGAAAGGTTGATAAGGAAACAGGCGTTGTTACAGATGAGGTTGTTTATATGACAGCTGATATGGAGGATAACTTTGTTGTTGCACAGGCAAATGAGCCTCTTGATGAAAACGGCAGATTTGCTAATCAGAGAGTTACTTGCCGTTTCCGTGATGAATTTATGACAATGGCTCCTGACAGAGTTGACTATATGGACGTTTCTCCTAAGATGGTTGTGTCAGTTGCTACAGCAATGATTCCTTTCCTTGAAAATGATGACGCTAACCGTGCACTTATGGGTGCTAACATGCAGCGTCAGGCAGTTCCGCTCTTAAAGACAGTTGCTCCTGTTGTAGGTACAGGTATGGAGTACAAGGCTGCTTATGACTCAGGTGTAGTTGTTGCAGCTAAACGTGGCGGTACAGTAACTGCAGTTGATGCAGGTACTATTGAGATTACAACAAAGAATAAAGAGGTTGACAAGTATGAGCTTGTTAAGTTCTCAGGCTCAAACCAGGGCACTTGTATTAATCAGCGTCCTATCGTTTCTCTTCATCAGGAAATTGAGGACGGACAGGTTATTGCCGATGGTCCTGCAACCTGCAATGGTGAAATCTCACTTGGTAAGAATGCACTTATCGGCTTTATGACCTGGGAAGGTTATAACTACGAGGATGCTGTTCTTATTAATGAAAAAATTGTTCGTGACGATGTTTATACCTCAATCCACATTGAAGAGCATGAGGTTGAGTCACGTGATACAAAACTCGGTCCTGAGGAAATCACAAGAGATATTCCTAACGTAGGTGAGGATGCTCTTAAGGACCTTGATGCTGACGGTATTATCCGTGTCGGTGCAGAGGTGCATTCAGGCGATATTCTTGTTGGTAAGGTTACACCTAAGGGTGAAACAGAGCTTACTGCTGAAGAAAGACTTCTTCGTGCAATCTTCGGCGAAAAGGCAAGAGAGGTTCGTGATACCTCGATGCGTGTTCCTCATGGTGAGTATGGTATCGTTGTTGATGTTAAGGTATTTACACGTGCAAACAGCGACGAGCTTTCACCCGGTGTTAATAAGGTAGTAAGAGTTTATATTGCTCAGAAACGTAAAATCCAGGTCGGCGATAAGATGGCTGGTCGTCATGGTAACAAGGGTGTTGTTTCAAGAATCCTTCCTCAGGAGGATATGCCATTCCTTCCTGACGGCAGACCGCTTGATATTGTTCTTAACCCACTTGGCGTACCTTCACGTATGAACATCGGTCAGGTTCTTGAGGTACATCTCGGCTATGCAGCTATGGCTCTCGGCTGGAAGATGATGACCCCTGTATTTGATGGTGCTCACGAGCAGGATATTCGTGACTGCCTTGAGCTTGCAGACATCGGCTATTATATAGATGAAAACGGAAACAAGGTATTTGACGGTAAAACAGAGCTTATCGACGGACGTACAGGCGAGAAGTTTGACAACAGAATTACTGTGGGTTATATGTATTACCTTAAGCTCCATCACCTTGTTGATGATAAAATCCATGCTCGTTCAACAGGTCCTTACAGCCTTGTTACACAGCAGCCTCTCGGTGGTAAAGCACAGTTCGGCGGACAGCGTTTCGGTGAGATGGAGGTTTGGGCACTTGAGGCTTACGGTGCTGCTTATACTCTTCAGGAAATTATCACTATCAAATCAGATGACGTTGTTGGTCGTGTACGCACCTACGAGTCAATTGTAAAGGGTGAAAATATTCCTACATCAGGCACACCTGAATCATTCAAGGTATTGTTTAAGGAGCTTCAGGCTCTCGGTCTTGATACAAGAGTACTTGATAAAGAGGGCAATGAGGTTGAGCTTAAGCAGGATCTTGATGACGGCACAGGTATTCAGCCTATTGATGATAAAGCCTTCACAACTGTTAATGATTTTGAAGATCAGGAAGGTTACGGCGTTGAGGATGCCGATGAAGAAGGCGGGGAAGCAGGTCAGTCAGATGCATTTGATGATTTGTTTGCTGATGCTTTCAGCGACGAAGCAGACGATGATGAATTTTAATCTGATACGACTTCCGCAATAAATTAAGAAAAAGGAGTGCTTCCAAATGGATAATTATGAAAATGAATTCAGTTCTATAAAAATCGGTCTTGCCTCACCTGAAAAAATCCGTGAGTGGTCTTACGGTGAGGTTACCAAGCCCGAAACAATAAACTACAGAACTTTAAAGCCAGAGCGTGATGGTCTTTTCTGCGAAAGAATTTTTGGTCCTATGAAGGACTGGGAATGTCATTGCGGTAAGTATAAAAGAGTACGCTATAAGGGCAAGGTATGTGAACGCTGCGGTGTTGAAATCACAAGATCAAAGGTACGCCGTGAGCGTATGGGTCATATTGAGCTTGCTGCTCCTGTGTCACATATCTGGTATTTCAAGGGTATCCCAAGCAGACTTGGTCTTGTTCTTGACATCAGCCCGAGATACCTTGAAAAGGTTTTGTATTTCGCATTATATATTGTAACAGACCCTGGCGATACACCGCTTGAGAAAATGCAGATCCTCAATGAAAAGGAATACGCTGAAATGCGTGAGAGATATGAGGATGACTTCAAG
>DBFOUY010000045.1:0-19624 GCA_048365975.1 Eubacterium sp. | reverse complement strand
TAACCATATCGGCTGTAACAAATTTTGCCTTGCCGATAGCAGCAACAAGAATATCTGCAGTTTTTGTAACCTCTACAAGATCAACTGTTCTTGAGTGGGTGATTTCAACTGTTGCATTTTCGTGAAGAAGAAGCATTGCCTGGGGCTTGCCCACAATATTGCTTCTGCCGATAACAACAGCCTTTTTGCCTGAAACCTCAACACCTGTTGAATGGATAAGCTCCATTACACCTGCAGGTGTGCAGGGCAGAAAATTGTAGTCGCCTATCATAATTGCACCCACATTGACAGGATGAAATGCATCGACATCCTTAATAGGGTCAATAAGATTAATTACCTCTTTATCATCAAGGTGTGCAGGCAGGGGAAGCTGACAGAGAATACCGCTGATTTCAGGTCTGCCGTTCAGCTCTTTAACAAGATTATTAAGTTCCTCCTGAGTAGTATTTTCAGGGAGTGCAAACTTTTCGCTGTAAAAGCCAACCTCTTCGCAAGCCTTTTCCTTATTTCTTACATAAACCTGTGAGGCAGGGTCCTCGCCGACAATTATTACTGCAAGACCAGGTGTAACACCCTTTTTCTTAAGCTCCTCTGTTTCCTTTGCTACTCTTTCTCTTACCTGCTTTGAAACAAGCTTTCCGTCAATTATCTGTGCCATTGTGCACCTCCGCCATCTCATCATTATTTATTTTATCATCAGCCATTTTATCAAGCTGCAGAGCACTCCACAGAGTTCCCTTTTTATATTTAACCATACATACAATAAATGCAATTGCAAACACCGCAACTATTGCAATTGAAAGCAGCTGGCTTACTCTCAGTGTAGTGTCGCCTATATAGAGAGAATCTGTTCTGAGTCCCTCGACAACTGCTCTTTCAAGACCATACCATACACCATAAAGCATAAATATTTCACCCTTGAAATGTCTGTGCTTATGAACTATATAATTAAGAATAAAAAATCCTAAAATACACCATACACTCTCATAAAGGAATGTGGGGTGAACAGGAAGATCAGGGTCAAACTCAATTCCCTTTGATGCTAAAACATCTGCTGATGATACCAAATCATCGTGAATTTTCTGACTCCACATTCTGAAAGGAGCAGTAGTGGTGTTGACACCGAATGCCTCCTGATTAAAGAAATTACCCCAGCGACCTATACCCTGACCGATAAGCAGGCCGAGTGCACCCAAATCAAGAAGATTAGGAAAATTTATTTTGCCTGTTTTACATCCTATTGCCGCACCGATAAGTGCACCGATTATTCCGCCGTATATTGCTATGCCGCCGTTCCATATCTGCGGTATTTCAATCAGATGGTCTTTATAATATGACCATTCAAATATAACATAGTAGGCTCTTGCACATATGATTCCGAAAATTGTGCCCCAGATTAAAACGTCTGTCATACCGTCAAGGCTCATTTTCCATTTATAAGCCATTCGTCCGCCGTATAATACAGCAAGCATAAAACCAAAGGCAATAACTATGCCATACCAGTTAACCTCGTGTCCGAAAACAGTAAAGGCAACTGACGGCAAATCAAAATCAATTCCCAAGCCCTCAAAATAAACTCTTGTGTAATTACTCATTTTCCTTATTTTTAACTACTGATAAAGCAGAATATTCCTCCATCATCATATTTTCAAGACGCTTTTCAATATCCTCTTTAGTTACCGACTTATAAATTTCCATTGCATCAAAGACTGAATAGCCGTTGAAATGAGCGGAAATCATTGCATTTGCAATTGAGTCAATATCATTATACTCCATAATTTCCCTGCCGTAAAGTGAGCGGCGTGCATTTTCAAATTGATTATCGTCAATACCATTTGATTTAAGCTCAGCAACAGCCTTTTTGATTTCATCTGCAACAGCCTTGGGATTAACGCTTTCGCCGTCAAACATAACTGCCTCATAGCCGAAGCCTGTGAAATATTCCTTAGAAAAGCTTGTATTGATAAGTCCGTTTTCAAACATTCTGTTATAAAGCTCTGATGTGTCACCTGCAAGGATTTCAAGAAGAATATTGACCTCTATCATTTTTCTTAAATCCTGTGTAAGCTCCTTGCATTCCTCCTTATAGCCGAAAGAGAAAACAGGCATACTCATTGCAAGATTATATTCTGCATAGCCTTCAACTATTTCACGAGGCTCTGCCTCAAACGAACGCTCAATTGAAAGAGGCTGTGCCTTTTCAAGCATTCTGTCACACACAGCAAGCACCTGCTCAGGTGTAACGTCACCCACAACAGCAAGGCACATATTGTTGAGATTATAGAAGGTATTATAACAGTCATAAAGCAGCTTGTCTGTAATCTGAGCAATAGAATCAATCGTTCCTGCAATATCAATTCTTACAGGATGATTTTTGTAAAGGCATCTTAAAAGATTAAAGGTACTCATCCAGCCTGCAACGTCATAATACATTGTAATTTCCTGACCGATTATGCCCTGCTCCTTCTCAACAGTTTCCTTTGTAAAATAAGGGTGTGTAACAAAATCAAGCAAAATTTCAAGTGATGCCTCAAAATTGCCGCTGCACTGAAAAAGATAGCAGGTCTTGTCAAATGAGGTATAAGCATTTGCCGATGCACCTGTTTTTGCATAGCGTGCAAAAGCATCAAGGTCCTCATTTTCAAAAAGCTTGTGCTCTAAGAAATGAGCAATACCCTCAGGTACAGTAATCCATTCATCACTGTCAGAACGCTTGAACTTAGTGTCAATCGAGCCGTATTTTGTACCGAAAACAGCATATGATGACGAATAATTTTCCTTAGGCATTATAAAGATTTTAAGCCCTGATTTATGGTCAATCTCATAATACTTTTCACCAAGGATTTCGGATTTTATTTTTTTCATTACTCTTCCTCCTTCGGTGATGATAATTTATAAATTGTGTCAAGTGTAAGAAGTGATGCACATTGCTTAACCTGCTCCATAGTAACACTGTCATTCTCAGCAGATGACTGCTCCGGAGTTTTAAGCTTGTTATCTGAAATCTGATTTACATACCAAGCCTCAATTGCCTCAGGGGTATCGTTAACAGACAAAAGAGCATCCCTCATTGCAAGCTTTGATGAATTGAATTCTTCTTCAAAATCACCGTTTTTAATATTTTCAAGCTGATTATTGATTTCATTAACAGCCTTGTCCATATTTTCCTCATTACAGCCGCACTGAATTAAAATCATACTTTTTGCCCTTGTGTATCTTGCTGAGCAGTAGTAGCAAAGGCTCATTTTTTCACGCACATTTGCAAACAGCTTTGAGTAAGGTCCGCCGCCGAAAACATCGCAGAATGTACGCATTGCAGCGGTTAGCTCATCATCAGGCTTAAGATTAACTCTGTAGCCAAGCACAAGCTTGCCCTGCTTTACGTCAAGTCTTTCCATATGCTCCTTGACATTTTCGCAGAAAGGAACAAACACAGCGTCAGGCAGTTCTGCAAATTCTCTTTCAACACCACCAAAGGCATTTTTTACAAGCTCCTCTGCCTGATAGCAATCTGCACCGCCAACAAGTGTTACCATAATTTTTGCGGATTTAAGTGCATTTTCCCACGCACTGTAAACATCGGCAGAGGTAAGTGCTTTAATATCCTCGACAGTACCATAGCGGTTAACGACATAAGGCTCACCGTCAAACATCAGCTTTTCAGTCTGTCTAAGCACATAGGTTCTTTTTTCATTATTTTCAGCATCTATTTTTTCAATTAAAATTCTCTTTTCGTTCTCAACATCGGCATCAAAAAATGCACCGCCATTAAGCCTTGGCTCAAATAAGAGTGAAATCAAAAGCTTAAGACATTCAAGTGAAATACTGCCTCCGTCAAGTGAAAACTTATCATCAAGGCAGGTGATACCAAGCTTTAAAACCTGACATTCCCCCACCTTTGTAACAACAGCACTGAGTGAAGCACCATAAAGATTAGCAAGCTTTCTGTTAAGCTCTGTCTGATTTGTATATTTTGCACTTCTTCTTGACAGCAGATTTACAAAAAGTGCATTAGCAGCTGCCGTTTCCTTTTTAAGGGGCAGTGCCAGAGATATTGCAATTTCGTTTGTTTTAAACCGATTAGCGTTAACATTAACAAGGCTGACACCATCGGCGATATTCTTTTCAACAAAATCCAAATTAAAATTCCTCCAAAAAATTATCATTAATACTATATCATATTATTCACCAAATTTAAAGCAATAAATATAAAAGTGCCAAAATTAATGTATTATCAGCACCCTCTTTTGATAAAAGCATAATCATAGCAAGAATAACAAAAAAGGATTTGTCATGCGGCAAATCCTCATTTTCCTGATCGGGATTCGTCTGCTCAGGCTTTTTTGGCGGCGGTTTCGGCTGTTTTTTTTCGGTCTTTGGCGGTGGTGAATCCTGCCTGTCGTCAACAAATCTTGAAGCACGATTCTGCATTTCAAAGACACGTCTTTTTGCCTCATTAATATCACGTTCACTAAACTGTGCCATCAGAACAGCTCCCTCAGCAATGGCAGCACCTCAAACAGCTTTAATATCCTCAGTGCCTGGTCCGCCTTATTCTGGGATTCAGGGCTGAGATGCGGCTTAAGTGCCATAATCAGATCAACATTTTTATTGCTTGTGTTATTCATCTTTTCAAATATAGTTTTAGCCTTCATTATCATATTGAAATCTATGCCGTCAAAGCCCAGACCTGCAAGAGCAGGTACACTGCTCTGCTGGTTCTGGCTCTGCTGATTATTATTCTGCTGAGGCTTTTGCGGCTCGCTTTCCCCACTGTCACCGAGAATTGACGATGCAACACCCTTGAGCATATCTATATCTTCGGCACTCAGGCTGTTGATTATATCATTTAAGTTTTCCATATTACTTGCCTTCCATTAATTTTTTCATCAGCTCCTTAGCCTGTGGTGTTGACAAAAGCTTTTCGCAAGCCTCCTTATTACTCAGAACATTTTTAAGCTGAGCAGTTGCCTGCGACGACAAGTTCTTATTGACAAAATCGTCAAGCTGTCCTTTGTCGCTTGCTTCCTTCATTTTGTTAATATCAATACCTGTTTTGCTTTGAGCCTGCTTCATAAGCCTGCTGAGTTCATCATTATTCATTGAAATAATCCCCTCTTTATTGTATAATCTAATACAATATATGAAATTGAAGGATGATTTATGAATGAGAATTGTTATTATGAGTGATTCACATGGTGCTGTAGGCACACTGCTTGATATAATTGAAAGGCATAAGAACAATGCTGATTTGTTTATTTTTCTCGGCGATGTTGACAATGATTTTGATGAAGCTTTAATGGCATACCCTGATATTAAATACAAACGTGTTGTCGGTAATAATGACTGGTTTTCAACAAATCCCACAAGTGATTTGATTACACTGAACAGCAAAAAAATATTTTTCACTCATGGTCATATTTTTCACGTTAAAAGGGGCAATGAGGAAATTATAGAATACTGCAAAAAAATCGGTGCAGACCTTTGCCTTTATGGTCACACCCACAGACAATTCACTAATTATGACAACGGACTTTATATTATGAATCCCGGCACGGCTTTCAAAGGTGAATACGGTGTGGCTGACATTACCGATAACGGAATTGCACTGATAGCAAATAAAATATAGAATAAATAACCGCCTGTTTAAAATAATAAAACAGGTGGTTTTATGTTTTATCAGTTTGACGATGATGTAACAAGTGTTGATTATTCAGATTTAAAGGACAACACACCTGTTCTCGGCTATATCAGCAGAAACGAGCTTGAAAAAATTCAAAAGCATTTTGAACTGCCCCTGCAGGCGGTTGAAATGTGCCGTGAGCAAATCAGCCCATTAGCATCAAATCTCGATATTTATAACAACTGCTATTTTATCAGACTTGCAATCCCATATGAAAAGGATTCGGTAAATTCAGCAGGCATATTCATATTAAAAAACACTTTTTTAATTGTTAATATCAGCGATAAGGAATTTTTTAACAGAGATTTATTTATCAAAACAACATCTAAGCTGTGCGTTGAAAATGCAGGAATTGAAAGAATAATCACGTCATTTTTTGAAAGCCTTGTTCTGATTGATGACAGCCGTCTTGATATGATAAGAAGCAGCATTGCACAGCTTGAGGAGGATGTTATCAACAACAAGGTTGACAACAGCTTTAATGTAAAGCTGCTTGAAATTAAAAGGAATATTCTTTCACTAAGAGGTTATTATGAAAGATTGATTGATATATCACAGATTCTTACTGAAAACGAAAATGAAATTTTTGACGAAAGCATAAAAAGGCTTGGAATTTTTATAGACAAGGTAAACAGGCTGAAGGATAATGTTGACCTTCTGACCGACAGTGTTGTTCACCTTTGGGATGCATATCAGGCATCACTGAATATGAGGCTGAATGAAACGATGAAATTTTTCACTCTTGTTACAACAATATTTTTTCCGCTGACAGTGATTGTTGGCTGGTATGGAATGAATTTCAGCACAATGCCTGAGCTTAACTGGAAATACGGTTATATATTTGTAATAGTATTCAGCATATTGATAATTACCGCACTTATACTCTGGTTTAAAAAAAGAAAATGGATATAAAGAATGTGACGATGCAAACGCACCGTCACATTTTCGTTTATTTTAATGTTGTAACAGTTTTTGCACTGCTCCAGCTTGAACAGATTGTCCGTTACTTGTTTTCTTGTATGTGCGGACACGAACATGATATATAAAGTTAATCATTTCAGTAATATTATAAAAAATTACAGTTGATAAAAATAAGATTAAAAAATTTTTCATAATATTTTCTCTTATGTATTTAGTAGTATTTTATACTACTTTCTCTTACTTATCGATAATCGAAATCAATTTATGGTAAAATACATAAAAACGATTAGGAGGGAATTATTATGAGAACACAAAAAATATTTTTCAAAGGAGAAAAATATGAGAGAATTTAAAATACCGAGAGCAGAACTTAGAACATTAAATAAAACCATAAGATTTCCTTATGACTTAATTGAGGAAATAGAAAAATCAATAGTAGGTAAAAATTGTACATTTTCAGCCTTTGTAATAGCAGCTGTAAAATATGCACTTGAAAATAAAGAAGAAAATGAAATACCGACTCAATAAGTCTGAAACAGACTATTTGTCGCCGCAAAGTTAAACAAAAAAGACCTCCTACCGCTCGGTAAGAGGTCAAATTTTTGCTATGTTTACATATTCAAGAATGTCTGCCTAAAACTTATTTTATATCAATCCGCACAACTGATAAATTTCTTGAATACAAGGTGATTTATACTCGAGATATTTCTCAATATCATTTGGATACAGCTTTGCTGCCTCTAACTTTATTTTTCCATATTTCACAACAGCATCAGGGTTTGATCTCAGATAATCCCTAAATGTTATATGCCGATGCAATTCTTTTGAGTTTTCTGGGCACACATATAAATGGTGTTCCTGTAAATTAGGCTTATTCTCGTATTTAAAAGCTTCTCTGCCTTCTATACCCAAATCACCCTCGTAAATGTAACCGATAGAATGCAAGCGTTCCACAATGTCATCAAACACGGAATAATCTTTAATTACCACATCAATATCAATAATAGGCTTAGCGGATAAACCAACAACCGATGTACTTCCGACATGCTCAATTCTTATGATTAAATTTGAAATAGCAGTTTTTATTTCTGCTTTTATTTTTTCAAAATCCGTTTTCCATTTCGGATTATAAGGTTCTACAACAATGTTTTTTACATCCATATTACAAGTCCTCCAAGATGCAGTTCTCAAAATGGGAATTTGTCTTTTTGATAATAAAATTATACTATACTTATTTGAATAAATCTACTACAAACTGGCAAAATAATAGGCTTACGGAGGGTGCTCCAAACTGTCCTCTTTTATTTTTATTTGAACACAAACTCGCCATTTTCATAGTCAGCTATGCATTTTTCACCAAGATTATTTTCAAGAATAAGCTCGCTCAGCTTATCCTCAATCTTAGTCTGAATTGCTCTTCTCAAAGGTCTTGCGCCATAGACCTTATCAAAGCCTGCGTCTGCAATTGCATCAACAGCTGAATCTGTAAATTCAATATCAGTTCCAAGCTCTTTTAGCTGTTTTTTAACACCGCCAAGCATACGGAGTGCAATCTCCTTGATATCATTCTTTTCAAGCTGATTGAAAACAATAATTTCATCAATTCTGTTTAAAAATTCAGGCTTAAATGTTGCTTTCAGGTCAGCCATTACAAGCTGTTCGATATTTCTGTTCTCATCGGCATTACCGCCAAAGCCCAGCGCTGACTTAGGGTCGGTTATCTTCTGAGCGCCCACATTTGATGTCATTATGATAACAGCATTTTTAAAGCTTACCTTTCTGCCCTGTGAGTCGGTGAGCACACCATCCTCAAGAATCTGCAAAAGCATATTGAACACATCGGTATGCGCCTTTTCAATCTCATCAAACAGAACTACCGAATAAGGCTTTCTTCTGATTTTTTCAGTTAGCTGTCCGCCCTCATCAAAGCCGACATAGCCGGGAGGTGAACCGATAAGCTTTGACACTGTGTGCTTTTCCATATACTCACTCATATCAAGCTTGATTATTGCATCCTCATCACCGAACATTGTTTCTGCAAGTGCCTTGCAAAGCTCGGTTTTACCTACACCTGTAGGACCAAGGAAAATAAATGAGCCGATAGGTCTTTTAAGATTTTTAAGTCCTGCCCTGCCTCGACGGATTGCTCTTGCAACACCTGAAACAGCCTTATCCTGACCCACAATTCTTTCATGCAGGATTTTTTCAAGGCTGAGCAGTCTTTCGCTTTCCTCCTTGGTAATCTGAGTTGCAGGGATTCCTGTCCAGGAGGAAACAACCTTTGCAATATCCTCTGTGGTAATTTCCTTAACCTGATGAGAAGAAAGATTTTTCCACTTTTCTTTTTCATCATCAAGCAGAGTTTTCAGGCTCTTTTCCTTGTCACGTATTTCTGCCGCCTGCTCATAATTCTGTGCACGTACAGCTGATGCCTTTTCTTCCTCGAGTGAAACAAGCTCCTTTTCCATTTCTTTCAAATTATCAGGAACAGTATACGCCTTGAGCCTTACACGTGAGGCAGCCTCATCAATCAGATCAATTGCCTTGTCAGGCAGAAATCTGTCTGCAATATAGCGTGATGACAGCTTAACAGCATCCTTTATGGCACTGTCGCTTATTTTAACCTTGTGGTGAGCCTCATATTTATCACGAATGCCCTTAAGGATTTCAACAGTTTCCTCTTCAGTAGGCTCGCCGACTGTTACAGGCTGAAATCTTCTTTCAAGAGCTGCATCCTTTTCAATATTTTTTCTGTATTCATCAATAGTGGTTGCACCGATAACCTGAATTTCACCACGTGCAAGGGACGGCTTTAAAATATTAGCCGCATCGGTTGCACCCTCGGCAGCACCTGCACCCATTATTGTGTGCACCTCATCAATAAAGAGAATAACATCCTTGGCGTTGGACACCTCATCCATTGCCTTTTTTATTCTTTCTTCAAAATCACCACGGTACTTTGTACCTGCAACCATTGAGGTTAAATCAAGTGCCACAAGCTTTTTATCTGCTAAAAGTTCAGGCACCTCGCCCTTAACTATTTTCAGTGCAAGACCCTCGGCAATTGCGGTTTTGCCTACACCGGGCTCACCAATAAGACAAGGGTTATTCTTTGTTCTTCTTGACAAAATCTGAATAACTCGCTCAATTTCCTCTGCTCTGCCTATAACAGGGTCAATTTTGCCCTCTTTGGCAAGTGCAGTCAAATCCTTGCCGAACTCATCAAGGGTCGGTGTTTTTGACTTTGCACCTCGTCCCCTGCGTCCTGCCTCAGTATTTGGTGACGCACCTCTGCCGACAGATGAAACCACCTGTTCAAAAAGCTGACCCTCATCAATTCCTGCTGAGTTAAGAAATCTCACAGCATAGGAATCATCCTCTCTAAGAAGAGCCAGCAGAAGATGCTCTGTATCGACAAAGGAATGCAGCATACTCCTTGCTATTTGAAAAGCAACATCGAGTATTCTTTTGCTCCTCGGTGTAAAATCATCCGGAGTCAGCCTTGTGGGATTGCCAACACCGATATTGCTTTTAATAAACTTTTCTATATCCTCGGCAGTAACACCCTTGCTGTCAAGAACTGAATAGGCAACACCTGCGCCTTCCCTGACAAGTGCAAGCAGTATGTGCTCACTACCCACATAGTTATGACCTAAATTTTCTGCTGCCTTAATTGCAAGGTTTAACACCTCGCTGGCTTTTTGTGTAAAATAATTAAATCTGTACATAGTTATACCTCCATTCAGGGATAACTAAAATAGTCAAATAGTTAATTATCCCTAATCAAGAATTTTTCTAATATAACCGGCACGAAGCTTGTTTGCATCATCAGCGGTGAAGCTGTCATCCTTGGTATCGGCAATAATTGATGCAGTGCCGAGGGAATAAAGCATTTCGCCGATTTTCTCAAAGCTTACACCTTCATTATTGTCAAATATATTCATTGCAATACCTAATCTTGCAAGTGAAATAAGACTGTAAAATTCGTCAGAGCTAAGCTGTCTTGCCATTTTTAGCGTTCCCACTGCTCTAAAAATTCTGTCCTCATAATTGCCGTAGTCAATTAAATCCTGACGGCAAACCCTTTCCTGTTTTGCAATCTGCTGATATATTGCTCTCAGGTTTTCAATAGCGCTCTGTTCAGTTATACCAAGGCTAATATCATTTGAAATTTCATAAAAGCAACCGTTTTCAAAAACAGGTTTGATTGAAAAGCCAAGCTTTGACACCATACTTTTAAGGGCTGAAAGCATTCCCTTTTCACATATTCCGGGCAGATGCAGCATATATGCTGCTGTCATACCCGTACCAAGCTTCATCGGATTTGATGTAAGAAAGCCAAGACGGCTGTCAAAGGCAATGTGCATATTCTTAATAAATATATCGTCAAGCTCATTTGCCTTTTTGAATGCATCGTCAATATCATCACAGCCGCTCATAACGGTTATGCAAATATGGTCCTCTTCGCAAAGCATAACAGATATACTTTTATCCTTTGAAATAAGGACAGCACCATAGCCCTCCTGTGCTGCGAGCTGCTTGCTTATTATGCCCTTTTCTGCAAGTGAAATTTTTTGAACGGTATTAAGCTTATCAAGCTCAATTAAGTCAAATTCACCTGCAAGCTTTGAATTCTGAACACAGGCAAAAACCTTTTTGCAGAATGATTTTCTGACATCGTCGCTCATTCTTATGGGGAATGGCAGACCGCTGATATTTCTTGAAAGTCTTATTTTAGATGCGAGGCATACATCTGAGCCTTCACCGCTTTTGCTATACCAGTTATTCATTTTTGCCCTCCGTCATTTCCTTTATCTTATCTCTTAAAACTGCCGCATCCTCAAAACGCTGTTCTTTAACAGCAGTGTCAAGCTGCTTCTTAAGGCTGTCAAGCTCATTCGGCTTTTCGTCATTAACAGACTGATTAACAGCCTCTTCATAGGTAACAAATTTGCCGATATGCTTTGTTTTACCGTGTATTTTTTTTATTGACGGCTCAAGCTTGTCGCTGAACTTTTCATAACAGTCACTGCAGCCGATACGTCCGCTTTTAACTATGTCATTAAAGGATGAACCGCAGGTTTTGCACCTCTCAACACCTGCCAGAGAATTCATTGCCGCAACCCCTGCACCGAGGAAATTGCCGAGAAAGCTGTCACCGAAAAATTCATTCATTGACGGCATTCTGAATTCATCCATAACACCAAGCTCTGCCGCACATTCACTGCAAAGGTGCATTTCCTCCCTTTGACCGTTAATGCTTTTCTTAATATGTGTTGTTGCTTCATTTTTGTTACAATGCTGACATAACATAAAAATCACTCCTTATACTAACTAAAATATGTTACTAACATTTGTTTTAACTGATTTGCCCTGATTTGGTTTTTGATATTTTCAGACAATCCCTTAAAATTATTATCACTGATAACTGCAAGCATCATCTGCCCTGCCTTATCACTTAAAAGATTCTGATAATTCAAATTATAAATATGAGTTCTTGCATTCTTTTCATCAATTTCACTGCCGATTGAATTAATCAGTGAAAGAATAGCATTGTCCTTTGTTGCACGTGTAATCATTATGCAACCGCCGCCGCCACGCCTTGACTCAATTGTATATCCCTGTTCAGGAGTAAAGCGTGATGTAATAACATAATTTATCTGACTGGGAACACAGCCAAGCTGTGCCGCCAAATCATTACGCTGAATCTGAACTGTGGGAGTTTCATCATCAAACATTTCAAGTATCATATCAGCAATAACGTCACTGAGCTTCATTTTCCTATCACTTCCTTTTTGTGGTCAAGGTCAGATTTTCAAGTTTGTCTTTGACTTTCTTTGACCTTCTATTGTCATAATAGCACAAAGGTCAGTAAAAGTCAATAACTTTTTTTGACTTTCTTTGACTTTTATTTTTTGAGCATATATGCAAAAAAATCACGGACGAATCGTCCGTGATTTTAATAATCATATATTATTTCTCATTTTCAACAGCTTCAACCTCAAATGAGAAATTGAGCGGTTTGAAATAGCCGAATGAAATCATATGCTCCTTGCTTGGAATAGGACCGCAGCTGCCTGAGCCTGTACCCCTTACAAATCCATCAACAGTAACAAATGTGGTATCAACATCAGGCAAATCCTCAATATGCTTAGCATTTTTAAGCTGACCGAGTGTAAAGTGATTTGCATTGAAATTGATATACTTATAAATAGCAGTAAATTTCAAGCCCTTTCCATCTTCATTTGTGAGCACGCTATAGCGTACATCGCCCCTGTTGCCTGAATCCTGAGGCTTGATATACTTATGAGCCATATCAGTAACAGTAGTTTCATAAACACCTATCGGTGCATGCTCTCTGAAATCAGAATAGTTTTCTATCGGACCTCTGCCGTAATACTTAACCTTTTCAAGCTCGCTCTTAAGCTCAGCATGAACACCAAATCGAGGTAACTGGTCAGTGAGCGGACACACCTTTTTAAGTGATGTGCTTATTATCATTTTTCCGTTCATATCAAAGCAGTAATCAACCTGTGCCCTTGCAAGAACAAATATGCCCCTTGTAACAAAATCATACACTGTGCTTACAAATTTATAATTGCCCTTGCTCTTAACCTCACAGGAAACAAACCTTGGCTCTGCACAGTCAAGACCGATTATCTTCCAGAATATTACCATATACTGATCATTGTCAAGTCTGCCTCTGTAAATATGAGGAACAAAACCGTTTGCTTTATCAATCGGATTTGCTTTAAGGTAATCAACACCATTTTTCACATAGCTGATAAGACCTTTGTTTTTATCAAACATTGCACTGCCGTTATCAAAGTCCACATTGATAAGATCACCCTTAACAGATATGTCGGCAAACTTTGTCTGATTATCAGATTTTTTAAGCTCTGCCTGTGAAATGATAATCTGCTCCTCAGCAATCTCTGCACCGCTGTTTTTATCTGTATAAATAAAATTAACAAATACATCCTTATCTGTCTGCTCAAAATGTGTTGAATTAATCTGCACCTTTTTCTTAGCACCGGCAGGGATAACGCTTGAAATTGTGCCGACCTCTTTGCTTTCGCCGTCAACCATAACAGCAAAGTCAATTTTAATATCAGAGCTGTCTGCAAAGCTTCTTGTATTCCACAGCTCAAAAAGATTAGCACTTATCTGTGCTGCTCTGATTGGGCGATAACAAATCTTCATTTCAAGAGCACCGCTTGACGGCTTGCGGTCAGGATAGAAAAGACCGTCAACGCAGAAATTGCCGTCGTGAATAGGCTCGTTATGGTCGCCGCCGTAGGTCCACTTGTATTTAGCATTTTCATCATAAACACTGTGGTCTGCCCATTCCCAGATACAGCCACCCATAAACTGCTTTGAGGAATAGAAAAGCTGCATATATTCCTCAAGTCCGCCGGGACCATTACCCATTGCGTGAGCATACTCACACTGGAAGAATGGCTTGCCCTTGTACTTATCACCTGCTGTACCTTTAAGAATCTTTCTCATAAGGTCCTGAGTACCATACATATGAGATACAACATCATATGCCCAGCGCTTGCTGCGGATTACACCCTCGTAGTGAACAGGAATTTCAGGATTAGCACTTTTAAGATACTCATAGCACACATCCTGACATTTGTATCCGCCTGATTCATTACCAAGGCTCCACATAGTAATACTTGGGTGGTTTTTATCTCTTTCATACATTCTCTTAACTCTGTCAAGATAATGCATAGTCCAGCTTGTGTCATTGCTTAATCTGTTGGGATTATATGTTGTGTGAGGGACTGCATAAAAGCCGTGAGTTTCAATATCAGCCTCATCAACAACATAAAGACCATACATATCACACATTGTCAGGAATGCAGGGTCAGGAGGATAATGAGAGGTACGCACTGCGTTGCAGTTATATTCCTTCATAAGCTGAATATCAAGCTCCATATCATCAAGGCTCATTGCATAGCCCTTAGTCATATGTGTATCGTGATGATTAACGCCCTTGAACTTGATTGCTTTTTCGTTAAAGAGGAATACCTCTCCGTCAATTTCAACATTCTTAAAGCCATAATAAGTGCGTATTGCCTCAAGCTCTTTATCATCCTTATATAAGACGATTGTTAATTCATAGAGATTTGGTATTTCAGCACTCCACTCATTAACATTAAGATTTGTGAGAGTCACACCCTTTTCAGGCAGAAGCTCTGCACTGATAACAGGCTCCTTTTCTGCTGACTTAATTTCAATTTTTGTATTCTTTTCAAAACAGCCTTCAACTGAAATGTCAAGATTATATGTGCCATCACTGTTCTTTGATGAACGAAGTGTGAAATCGCTGATATAGCTGCTTTCAAATTCTGTGATAAACACATCACGGAAAATACCGTTTTCACGGAACATATCCTGACATTCAAGATAAGAGCCGTTGCTCCACTTGTAGTTGACAACAACAATTTCATTTGAACCATCATTTAAAAATGAAGTAACATCAAATTCTGCTGTATTGTGTGAGCCTTCACTGTAGCCCACATACTCACCGTTGATATATACTGCAATCGCACCTGCTACACCTAAGAATGAAAGTGTGCGGCGTTTGTCTGCATTTTTAATATCAACTGTTTTTCTGTAAATACCTGTTGCAACGTCAGCAGGAATATGCGGCGGCTTTTTAGGGAATGGATAGCGTGTGTTAATATATGCTATCTGGTCATAGCCTGTTCTCTGCCATGTGCATGGTACTGTCACCTTGTCAAAGCCTGCTGTGTCAGTGTCAAATACATCAGGAACATAGCTTAGCTTTTCAAAATAAGCAAAATCCCATTCACCGCTGAGCATTGTTACTCGGTCAGATGTGTATCTTTCATTTTTATAGTCTGTTTTTGCAAGCTTTTTTACTGAGGAGAACGGAATAAAATAACTCCTTGCATCAAGCTTATTGTCTTCATAAATGCTGAAATCAGTATGCAGTTTTCTGTCTATGCTGTATTTCATATTTTTACCCCTTCAAAATAAGTTTTAAGTATAATTAGTATAGCATAATATAACGGCAATTACCACAATAAAAAAACATTAGCAGGGAAAATCTTCCCTGCTTAGACTCTTTTACATATTTCTGTCGAAAAACTCTTTCATTCTATTATAAGTAACAACAATAATAATAGAATATAGTTACAAATTACTGTATTCATCATCAGACACAGGCTCACACCATTCATTAGAACAGCATTCACCAGGCACTTCAATTGCAATATGACTGAACCAGTTGTCTGCCTTTGCACCATGCCAGTGCTTAACATTTGGAGGTATTGAAACAACATCGCCTGCCTTTAATGATTGTGCCTCTTTTCCATACTCCTGATACCAACCCTCACCCTCAACACAAACAAGAATCTGACCGCCGCCTTTTTCCGCCTTGTGTATATGCCAGTTATTTCTGCAGCCCGGCTCAAAGGTGACATTAGCAAGGAACAAATTATCATTTTCCGGATTTGTTAATGGTTTAAGATATGAATTACCTATAAAATATTTTGCATATGCGATATTCGGCTCACCTATTCCGAAAATTCCGCCGTGCATTTCAGAGCAATCGTCATCTGAATATATCTCTTTGGCCATATTAAACACAGCCCACGCATTAGGCCAGCCTGCATAAAATGCAGCGTGAGTTATAATCTCTGCCATTTCTTCCTTTGTAATTCCATTATTTTTAGCAGAAATCAAATGATATTTTAATGAGCTGTCAACCATTCCCTTGCCCATAAATACACTTATTGTAACAAGCGACCTATCCCTTAAAGAAAGTTTATCTTCTCTTGACCAAACTTCACCAAACAGTACATCATCATTAAGCTGTGCAAATTTGGGTGCAAAATCACCTAACGAATCTTTGCCTGCCGTCTGTTTAACCATATATTTCATCCCTTCATTTTTATTTAAAAGCAGCACTTACATTTGTTTTTCTCACAAACAACTGCATTCTGTTTATAATTATAGTTTGCAAAAGTCACAATTGCAATACCTATATTTAATGTATCGTTATGATTGACAGGCTTATTAACACATCTGACAGCAGACTGAAATTTACACCACTGTATCCTGAAGTGAAAATCGACATTAATCTTGTCCGGAAAAAGCATCATCCCCATTCAAAAGCATTAGAAAAATTTTTAAATGAGATTGAAAATGCAAAATAAATATTATATAATACACACAAATAATACGAAATGAGGAATTTAATATGGCTGCACAAATCATTGCCTTAGTAATTTTTGTGATAATGTTCGCACTGATTATTATGGACAAAATTCCGCGTCAGTGGGTTACACTCGGCTGCGGACTTGCAACAATAGTAATAGTGTTCGGCATTTGTATGAAAAGCCCTGATGCTATTATGGAAACACTTAATGTGAAAAGCATTTTTACCGCTGAATTCTGGATTACTCACGGTCAGGCTGAGGAAAGCTCCGCAGGTATAAACTGGGCAACAATAATTTTTATTGCAGGTATGATGGTTATGGTAGAAGGCATGGCAAAAGCAGGCTTTTTCCGCTGGCTTTGTCTTACCATTGCAAAGGCTGTTAAATACAAGGTTATGCCTATACTTGTTACATTTATGATAATGAGTGCATTTCTTGCAATGTTCATTGACAGCATAACAGTCATATTATTCCTTGCGGCTGTAACAGTTGAGCTTTCACAGCTTCTGAAATTCAATCCTGTGCCTATGGTGCTGGCAGAAATCTTTTGTGCTAATCTCGGCGGCTCTGCTACAATGTGCGGTGACCCACCGAATATCATTATCGGCACAGCACTGGGCTACAGCTTTGCTGATTTCTTAACAAACACAGGCGTTATAGCTGGTCTTTCACTGATTGTTATTGTAGTATTTTTCTACTTTGCATTCAAAAAGGAGCTTACTGCAAACAGCAGTAAATCTGTTGATCCGTCAACATATCCTGACCCAAGTGATGCTATAGAAAACAAAAAGGATTTTATAATAAGCACAGTTATATTTATTGTGGCAGTAATTCTTCTTGTAACACATGCTCAGACAGGACTTACTGTTGCATTCATAGGTGTTGCAATTGCGGCAATAACTCTGCTTACATCATACAAAAATACAGGCTATATTTTAAAGCATGTTGATTATAAAACCCTGCTGTTTTTCATCGGACTCTTTATTGTTGTGGGCGGTCTTGAGCAAACAGGAGTGCTTGAAATGATTGCTGAGTTTATAGGCAAAATCTGCGGCGGTAATATTCTTATTATGGTATTTGTTATTCTGTGGATTTCTGCTGTTGCAAGCGCTATTGTTGATAACATACCATTTGCCGCAACAATGGTACCTGTTATCAAAACTCTTGCCGCAGCATCAGGTGCTGATTTAGGTGTGCTTGCATGGGGTCTTGCAATCGGAACAGATATAGGCGGAAGTGCAACACCAATCGGCGCATCAGCAAATGTCGTGGGAACATCAGTTGTTGCAAAAGCAGGTCATCCTGTCAGCTGGGGCAAATACTGCAAAACTGCAGTGCCTGCAACAATTATCGTCTTACTGATCGCAATGGTTGTTATTAAATTCAGATATTTTTAGGGAGGCATAATCTATGGATAAGCAAATGATTATATCAATCGGCAGAGAATATGGTGCAAATGGTCACTATATTGCCGATAAGCTGGCTGAAAAATACAATATTCCTGTTTATGACAGACATATGATTGAATACATTGCAAAAGAAAAAAATCTTGATCTTAATAATCTGAAAAAATATGATGAAAAAATGAAAAATATATTGTTTTCAAGAACAGTAAATGGTCACAGCAGCTCACCTGAGGATGCTATTGCACAAATGCAGTTTGACTTTTTAAAGGAAAAGGCAGCAGCAGGCGAAAGCTTTATTGTTGTGGGTCGCTGTGCAAATTCTGTTTTAAAGGATAATCATAATCTAATCAGCATATTTGTCACTGGTGATATGGAGGTAAAAGCAAAAAGGATTTCTTCTCTCTTTAATGTAACAATTAAAGAGGCAGAGGCTATGATTACAAAGAACAATAAAAAAAGAAAACAGTATCACAATCATTATTCAAAGGAAAAATGGGGCGACTCACGCTATTATGAATTAATAGTAAACACATCAAGAATAGGAATTGAAAAGGCTTATGAAATTGTTGATGCATATGTTCAAAGCAGAATTTCATAACAAAATATGTTGCAAAAGGCAGTTAAACACTGCCTTTTATTTTTTACAATTCAGCTATTGACTTTGGTATTATTTCGTACTATAATGTGTTAGGTCAGTACGATTTCGTACTATCGGAGGTATTCTATGAAAATTTGTGCGTCAAAAGAAATTAAACGCTTCAATCATCTTATCAGCGAAACAGAGGCATTATATCACGAAATAGCTTTAAAATTAGGTTTATCTGACAGTGCAATGCAAATTCTTTATACCATTTGCAACAACGGCGAAAGCTGTCCTCTTCAGGAAATCTGCCGAATTTCAGGAATAAGCAAGCAAACAATAAACTCCTCGCTTAGAAAGCTTGAGGCAGACAACATTGTACATCTTGAGCAAATCAGCGGCAAAAGCAAAAATGTTTGCCTGACAGAAAAAGGAAAAGCATTAGCAGAAAGCACTGTGGCAAAATTAATCACTGCTGAAAATGAGGTTTTCTCATCATGGTCTGATGATGATTTAGACAAATATCTTAAGCTTACTGAGCTTTATTTAACAGAGCTTAAGAAAAAATCAGATGAGTTTTGACAGGAGAAAAAATGAAAATTCAATTATCAGAGCATTTTGATTACAAGAAGCTGCTTCGCTTCACCTTTCCGTCAATAATCATGCTTATATTTACATCAGTTTATGGTGTTGTTGACGGATTTTTTGTATCAAACTTTGCAGGTAAAGAGCCTTTTACTGCAGTCAATTTTATTATGCCTGTATTAATGCTTCTGGGCAGTTTAGGATTTATGTTTGGCACAGGCGGCGGTGCACTTATATCAAAAACAATGGGCGA
>DBFOUY010000044.1:0-5225 GCA_048365975.1 Eubacterium sp. | reverse complement strand
GAATTTGTTGAAAGAAATTCAGGTAAATCAAGTGCTTTCAAAAGCTTTTTCTTATTTGCCTTTGCATTAGGAGTACCCGAAAAGCCCATATCAAAAAGGTCGTAATTAGTGACAGGATTTTTCAAAACAACAGTTTCGCAGCTTATATCTGCTTTATTAAATAATTCAATAAGCAGCTTTTCACTCATTCCCTCAACACCGAGTTTGCCCTCCTTTGAGGGTTCTTTTTTTCTTTTTTCTTTACCGTAAATATCGGGAATATAAATATGCTTTATTCTGTCCTTTGGTATACCGGATGATAAATAATGCCTTATCTGAAAACCGCTGTGGTCACTGTCGGTTAGAACAATTATTCCACGCTCCTGAGCAAGCTTTTTTATAAATTTAAGCTTATCCTTATCCTTATATATTCCGAAACCGTTTGTTTCGACAATAAGGGTATCAAGAATATTGCTGAGTTTGAGCTTGTCATACCTTCCCTCAACAATAACAGCCTCTCTGATTTTAAGCATAGCTGTTTTCCCTCGCAATCATAATCAACTTAACAATAAGCTCCTCAAGCAGCAGTCGTTTATCAACAGCAGTGCTTTTTAGCTTAACATCGGTATCAGCAATAACATCAAGAGATTTTCTGAGCTGCTGCTCTGACATATCGGCACAGTCCCTTGAAGCATTACGAAGTGCAAATTCTCTGTTTTTATAATTGAAATACTTTGCCACATCACTGTATGACTGACCTGCAGTCTTTGCACACTTAACACGATACATATCAACATACACTCCTATTATAATAGAAGATATGCGGATAGGGTCTTCCTTCATATAATAAAGACCGTCAAGTACATTATAGGCAAGCTGTGAATTACCACTGACAACAGCCTTTGACAAATCATAAATTTTAGCCTGAAGGCATTTTGTTGCCATATTGTCAATAATCTCTTTAGTAACAGCACCGCCCTGAGCAAAGCCGCAAAGCTTGTCAAGCTCATTAAGAAGCACTGTCATATCATTGCCTGAAACAGAAATAAGATATTGAGCATCATCTATACTGAGTGCTGCCTTTCTTCGTTTGGCACCTGCTGAAAGAAGCTTTGCTACCTCACGCTCGCTCCGCTTTTCCATATTAACAACTGCACCTGCATTGTCAAAATACGTTATCAGCTTTCTGAAGGCTGCGGATTTTGTATCAACCTCAAGAGAATCATAGCAGAGGATAAATATTGTTGTATCAGGCACATCCTCAAGAAATTCTTTAATAAGTGCCATATCACCCTTTGTTTTTTCAACAGGATAGTCACGGACATAAACAAGATTATACTCACTCATCATCGGCAGCATCTGGGCATCCTTGATAATATCATCAAGACTAACATCCTTACCGTCAAAGCGGTGAAAATTAAAGGAATCAAAAGCAGGGTCAATCACCTTATTAATAATCTGAGAAATATAAAATTCCTTAAGATAACTCTCTTCCCCATATATTAAATAAGCATTTGAGAAAGATGAGCTTTTAATCTGCTCTTTAATCCCCTGCTCGTTTAACTTAGCCATCTACATCCCTCCTGACCATAAGCTGTGAATTTTCGCTGAAGGATATAAGTGTTGATGATGCGCCGTAAAAATCCTCAGCAAGCGTTCTGCTGAACTTATTGCTCCCTATTATAACACAGGACTCATAAATTTTAAAGGTTTTATCTAATGAATAAACAATTATAGTATCATCTTCATATGAAACAGAAATCTTGTCACTGATTTTATATTCATATGCAATTTCCTCTGAAGCTATTGATTTATGCAAATCACAGTCAATATAAACAGCCTGTCTTTCATCAACAAGATTTTCTTCATAGTACTTGTCATAACGATTGTCAAGACCTATAATAACTGCCGACTCTTTATCATAAATCATAACGGTGCCATATCGGCTTATGTAAACATTCACAGTATTTTTCTGCTGATAGCAGAATATCAGTGAAGAAAT
Source organism: Eubacterium sp. (assembly GCA_048365975.1). Lineage (GTDB taxonomy): Bacteria > Bacillota > Clostridia > Oscillospirales > Acutalibacteraceae > Eubacterium_R. Next base: position 3,244 of record DBFOUY010000044.1, on the reverse strand, counting down.
AACCATTACAATGCATATAAATGCAGTCAGCTCTTTTACCATAATACGACCTTTTATCATAAGCATAATACCTGCAAGCATAAAAACGGCAAACATTGACACACCAAATATTTCACCTGAAATGTCAAAGAAAAGAAATGACAGATGCTTTGCGGTGAAATCAATAATTTTCAGCAGAACATCGGACAAAAAATTAATTACAGACACCTGAAATGATGTTACATAAGGAAGCCCGTAAACAAGACAGAAAATAATAACAGCAATAATAAGCATTGTTATAAGCGGTTCAGCAACAATATTGAGCAAAACACTTAAAACACTAACACTTCCGAAAAAGAGATACAGCACAGGTGTGACCGAAAGAAGAATTGATGCCGATAAAATCATACCCTTTGCAATATGAAATAAAACGGAATTTTTAATCTTAATGCTTTTTATAACATTTTTATAAATTACCGTTATTCCGAGAACGGCACAAACAGTAAGAACCGCCCCTGCATCCGTAACTGCAAAAGGGTTAAAGCATAATATAAACACTGCAAAGCCAAGAGAATTAAGTGTATCAGCTTTACTGTTGATAAGCTTTGCAACAAGCACAATACAAAGCATTATTCCCGCACGCACCGATGATTTTGAAAAATCCGCAATACTCACATATGCGAACATCAGAAGTATTGACAAAAATGTGTTAATAATTCTAGGCACTTTCATCAGCCTCATAATGTAATACGCACCAAAGCTGATTAAGGATATATGAAAACCCGAAACTGCAAGATAATGGCTAAGTCCGCAAATTCTGAAATTATTCTGAACCTCAAGGGACAAAAAGCTTTTGCTGCCTGTTAAAAGTGCAATACTAAGCCCTGCACTGTCATCATAAAGGCTGCTGACAATAATTGACTGAATATACTCTCTCAGCTCAATAAAGTAATAATTTACAGGCTTATGGGAAACAGTATTGACATCATATATTGCGTTAATTCGGGCACGGATATAAATTTCATCCCCGTAAAGACCGTATGACTTATAAGGATTTTCACCGGCTGAATAGAAAAACATTCCGGCAGAAATATCATCATAATAGTCTGCCTCAAGCTTTTCGTCACTTTTAAGATAAACCTTAATATTCTGCGGTGCATTGTACATATCAATCTTTGACGTCCTGACAATATATGTATAGGTATTGCTTTCATCATTATATTCAGGTATATCTATTATCTGAAAAACCGCATCGGCTGATTTCTGTTCAAGCTCTTTTGAAGGAACAACGCTGCTGTTATTTACAAGCACAAACATTATGCAGGCAAAAATCACACTGCCTGATACTACACACAACACCTTGCCTTTTCTTGTAAATTCAATAAGCAGTGATGCCACAAAAAGCACCACTGCTATCGGTAAAACAAGACCTATATAGATATACGGAATAATATTGAGCATAACAAGAGTAATTGCAACAGTAAAGCCAATAAATGCAAAAACTCTTTTCATATACTATTCAACAGGCTCGATAACAAAAGAATATGCCTGCTTAACTCCTTTTTTCATTAAATATGGTTCACGGACAAATGCCTGACCCGGTAAATCTCCACCTACACCGACCTGCATATGATCAATATTAAGTGTAGTAATATCATCGTATGGTATTTCAGTTATATGCTCAGCTTTTTCAAGACCATCTGTTGTATAATGATATGCTGAGAAATTGAAAGGCTCATTGAAATACGAAATAAATTTGAGTCCCTTACCTTTTTTATTTGTTATAGTGAAATAACGCACATCGGCTCTGTTTGAAGATTCCTGCGGACGCATATAGCGGTATTCCATATCAGTTACGGTTGAGGAATACTTATCAATCTTATAGCCTGTTTTGCGGTCACAGTAGCTTGGCAGCGGACCTCTTCCGTACCATGTAACATATTCCATTTCCTTGGCTAAAGCCGTCTTATAGCCGAATCTGAGCATATTTGAATTCGGTACTGCACTGTGATAAATATAAATTCTTCCGTCAGGATAAAGCTTAAATGTTGCAACTGAATTTTTAAGACCTGGTGTACTGTACGCAATATTGATTTCCACAGTATTGTCTGCTGCCTTGGCAACGGTCTTTACAGCAGAGGTATGCCTTGTTGCTCTCTGCCACCTATAAAACGGGTGCAGCTTGGTAAACTGAGGTGTGAAATTAAGAAAATCTATATCATTATCAGTAAGAGCCCTGAAATAGTTAGGCTCAATCGGTGACAGAAGCATCTCTTTGCCGTCAAGCTGATAGCTGACAATTCTGCCGTTGTCAACAACAAATTTAACCTTGTCGTTATATGCGGTAACCTTTTTACCTTTATACTCAAAAGTCAGATCACCTTTATTTTCAGGCTCTGCCGGCTGCGACATTTCATTTACAATAAACTGATCCCAAGAAACCTCATAATTTGATTTAAGACCTAATGTCTTTTTCTTGGTATAAAAACCAATTGTAAGAACAACCTCTTTGTCCTTCGGAATACTATCATATGAATATGGTATTGTTATAAAGGTTTCTGAAAGCGGCTCACAGTCAAATTTATCAAGTTCTCCGCTTTCAACAGTCTCACCCTCTGCCTTAAGCTCCCACTTGCACCTAAAGGCATTTACATCTGTAAACAGGTATTTATTCTTAACCTTGAATTTGCCTATTTTAAGGTCAAACTCCTCACACTTAATATACTGATAGCCCTTTTTAACCTGCAAAATCTGCGGATGAGGCATACGGTCTGCACCGATAATACCATTAGCGCAAAACGCTCTGTTTGAGCCTGTCATAGCGGTGGTGTTAGGGATATCAATGAGATTTTTAGGTTCTTTACCTTCAAAGTCAATTCCGTTAAGCCAGTTATCCCTGCCGTTTTCATCCTTAATATGCAGTGCCTGATCGACAAAATCCCATATAAAGCCGCCGCACATATTATCATATTTTTCAAAATCAGCTATGTATTCATCAAAATTGCCGAGTGAATTTTCCATTGAATGAGCGTATTCACAAAGAAGAATTGGCTTGCCTTCATACATTTCAGGCTTAATGGGCTTACTGTCCGCAGCAAGCTGATTTGCAATATTATCATAAAGTGAAATAGAAATTTCCTGCTTATTGCCAAGCTTTTCCATAACATCTGCCGTAGGGTACATTCTTGAAATAACGTCACTTTTGGTCTGGTCAAAATCGCCCTCATAATGGAACTGACGTGTATCATCAATCGCAAGTGCAGCC
>DBFOUY010000043.1:0-8347 GCA_048365975.1 Eubacterium sp. | reverse complement strand
TCGGTAACAATCGGTCCAAGTACATAGAAAGGTGCACCCATACAGATTGTTTGCTGTACCTGCATATTCGCAGCGACCTGATTCAGCGGAACATGTCCCGGTCCTTCTACCATAACCTGAACATTATGTGCCCAAGCACGCTTTGTAAGCTCACCGAGACGGACAAGCTCCTCAATCTGACAAACATCTGTTGCATCGGCAAGACAACCAGGACGGCAGGCATCGCCAAGAGAAATTGTAACATCGTGCTCTTCACAGATGTCAAGAATTTCGTCATAGAATTCATAGAATGGGTTTTCCTCACCGGTCATACTCATCCATGCAAAAACAAGACTTCCGCCACGGCTGACAATATTCATTTTGCGTTTATGATTTTTTATCTGTTCAATCGTTTTTCTTGTAATACCGCAGTGAAGTGTCACAAAGTCCACACCATCTTCTGCGTGCATACGAACAACATCAATAAAATCCTTAGCGGTCAGCGTAGCTAAATCGCGCTGATAATGGATTACACTGTCATATACAGGCACAGTTCCTATCATAGCAGGGCATTCACTCGTCAGTTTTCTTCTAAAAGGTTGTGTATCACCATGACTCGACAAATCCATAATTGACTCTGCACCGAGATTTACTGCACTCATAACCTTCTGCATCTCTATATTGTAATCCTTGCAGTCTCTTGACACACCAAGATTTACATTGATTTTTGTGCGGAGCATACTGCCAACACCTTCAGGGTCAAGAGAAGTGTGGTGCTTATTTGCACAAATTGCTACTTTGCCTTCTGAAACAAGCTTCATCAACTTTTCAACAGGCATATTTTCTTTTCTGGCTACGATTTCAATCTGAGGGGTAACAATCCCCTTTCTTGCGGCATCCATTTGTGTTGTGTAGTTGTTCATTTTTTATTCCTCCGTTAATCAGTAATTTTATATGCGTGGTTCATCGGTCCACTGCCCTTGCCCAAATCAAGCATGGCAGAAAGAGCACCTGAAATATATTCCTTTGCTATGAGTACAGATGTTTCAAGGTCATAGCCTTTTGCGAGGCCTGAAGCAATTGCACTCGAAAGAGTACACCCTGTGCCGTGTGTATTCGGGTTATCAATGCGCTTACATTTAAACCATTTTACCGTACCGTTTCGATAAAACAAATCATCAGCATCACTTACAGAGTGACCACCTTTAAGCAATACGCTGCAATTATACGTTCTACTGATTTTCTCGGCAGCTAAACACATATCCTCTTTGCTTTTTATTGTCATTTCTGAAATAATTTCTGCCTCTGAAATATTTGGCGTTACAATTGCGGCAATAGGAAGCAACTCTGTTTTTAGCGTTTCCACAGCGTTTTTATCAATAAGTCTTGCACCGCTTGTAGAAACCATAACAGGATCAACAACAATATTTTCAGCGTTGTATTTATTGAGCTGTTCGACAATGGTACTGATTAAATTTGAAGATGCAACCATACCGATTTTTACTGCGTCCGGGCGAATATCTTCAAATACCGCCTCAATCTGTTTTGCTAAAAATTTCGGAGAAACCTCCGAAATACCAGTAACGCCGGTTGTGTTCTGTGCTGTCAGGGCAGTAATTGCCGTCATCGCATAAACACCATTCATAGTCATCGTTTTTATATCTGCCTGAATACCGGCGCCTCCGCAGGAATCACTTCCTGCGATTGATAATGCAGTTCTCATTTTTCAGACTCCTTTTTTGCATTATTTTTATTAAGCGATAAAAGGTGGTGCCCCCGGTTTACCGCTGTTTATTAACTATATTTTTTCCACTAACGATTGTGCTTTTATCTTAAGCTTTCTGCACGCTTCGGTGATATTATCAGCACCGAAAGCAGCAGAAACAACTGCTATACCGCAAATACTTCCGCCTTTTATTTCGTCAGAATTTTCCAGAGTAATTCCGCCGATAGCAACAGCAGGAATTGAAACTGATGAAGTAATTTCCTTCAATTGCTTATTTGTAATACGGATTGCATTTTGCTTTGTCGGTGACGGAAAAATCGCACCTACACCGAGATAATCTGCGCCTTCATTCTCTGCTTTTTTCGCCTGCTCTACTGTTTTGGCTGTTGCTCCGATAATAAAATCAGCTTCGGTTCTTTTACGAATTTCGCATACTGACATATCTTCAATGCCGACATGCACACCATCTGCTCCACTCTTTAAAGCTACATTGATATTATCATTAATAATCAATGGAACACCGTATTTTCTGCATATTTTCTTAACTTCAATCGCTTCGCTTACAAATTCTTCTTCATTCAGTTTTTTTTCCCGAAGCTGTACGATTGTAACTCCGCCCTCAAGTGCCTGCTCAATTTGCTGAAACAATGTGTATTCACCAACCCACGAGCGGTCTGTTACCGCATAAAGCAGTAATTGTTCTTTATTCATTTTGAAAATCCTCCATAAGGCTTTGCACATCGGAACAAATCATAAGTCCGCTCATTATACACCCGCCGGCTGCACCTGCTTGTCTTACGGAAACTATGTTGTCTTTGTTAATACCACCAATTGCATAAACAGGAATTTCAACTGCCCGACATACGTCTGACAGAAAATCAATTCCTCTCGGCGGCACGCCTTTCTTACAATCGGTAGCAAAAATATGTCCTGCGATTATATAGGTGCAACCGCATTTTTCGGCTTCAATCGCATCCGCAATGCTGTGACAGGATGTACCGATTTTCTTATAGCTTGCTCTTTTGCTTTCATTCATTTGACGAAGCAAACGAAGCGGAAGATGAATTGCATTTGTTTCCAAGTTATCTGCAACATTATAAAAGCTGTGAAGTATACAAGGTACATCATATTTTTTGCAGATTCCCGTAACTTTCTTTGCTAAAGCATCATATCCTGTTTCGCTCATATCCTTTTCACGAAGTACGATTGCTTTCGGCTTTTGCCTTGCTATATCGTCAATTCGTTCAAAAAAATCACCATCGCAGAGTTTACGATTCGTTATACAAATAATATCAGACATAGAGATAATCATTGAGCACAGGCTGTAAGCCTTCATTTTCAATATCCTTATACATACTTTTCAGACTTCTGTCATCACAGATTTCAAACTGCTCATCGCCGACTGTGCTATCGGACTCCTTCCCCTCATATTTGTCTTCATGGTCACCTACACCTGTTGAAACACCTGCTGAAATTTTTGTTGCCGCTATCTTTACTATGCCGTTTCTGAACTCTGCACTTTCACGGGAAGAAACGGTAATACCAACAAACGGCAGAAAAATACGGTAAGCACATAGAACCTGACAAAGCTGTTTTTCGCCAACATCCATAGGATTAATTTTATCATTGTTGATAATCGGACGAAGTCTCGGACAGGAAAGAGACATTTCCGCATGAGGATATTTTCTTTGTAAATAGTAAACGTGAAGAGCACTTGCAAGAGCGTCTTTTCTGAAATCGGAAAGACCGAGAAGAGCCGAAAAAGCAACTCCGCGCATACCTCCTCTAAGTGCACGCTCCTGTGCGTCAAAACGATAAGGCCAAACACGTTTGTGACCGAACAAGTGCAAAGTTTCATATTTATTAGTATCATATGTTTCCTGAAATACAGTTACATAGTCAGCACCGCATTCGTGCAAATATTTATATTCGTCTGTATTAACGGGATAAATTTCAAGCCCAACCATTCTGAAATATTTTCTTGCCAGCCTGCACGCCTCTCCTATATATTGAACATCGCTTTGACCTCTGCTTTCGCCTGTAAGAATGAGAATCTCTTCCATACCGCTGTCAGAAATAACTTTCATTTCATGTTCAATCTGCTGCATAGAAAGTTTCATACGTTTAATCCGATTATAGCAGTTAAAGCCACAGTAAACGCAATAGTTTTCACAGTAATTTGCAATATAAATAGGTGTAAACATATATACCGTATTACCGAAGTGTTTACTTGTTTCAAGTCTTGCTTTTTCTGCCATCTGTTCAAGAAACGGCTCAGCCGCAGGAGAAAGAAGTGCCTTAAAATCTTCAAGAGTACAGGTATCGTGCTCCAACGCCGTACGAACATCTTTCGCTGTGTATTTACTATAATCATATTCGTTCATATGTCCCATAACAAGAGAACATACATCAGAATCTATCTGCTCCATTCCTCTCATATATTCCATATGATTGGTACGAAAATCCGGGTCACTTTCAAGTCTGTGCTTTTTATTAAGAGCCGATTCGGAAAGAAATTCCGAATCAATAAAGAAATTATTTTCCATTTAAAGCACCTCTTAATCTCTTAAAAATCCTGTTAGCGGATCAGATGCTGATGCACCCCTTGTAAGCACTCTGCCAAGACCTGAAAGATATCCCTGTCTGCCTGCTTCGATTGCTTTTCTGAAAGCTGATGCCATAAGCGGCAAATCGCCTGCCGTTGCGAGTGCTGTATTTGCCATAATTGCTGCCGCACCCATTTCCATAGCCTCACAAGCCTGTGACGGCTTTCCTATACCCGCATCAACAATAATAGGAAGGTCAACTTCATCAATAAGAATCTGTATAAATTCCTTTGTTGCAAGACCTTTATTTGAACCTATAGGAGAAGCAAGCGGCATAACAGAAGCAGCACCTGCATTCACAAGGTCACGTGCCGCATTAAGATCAGGATACATATACGGCATAACTACAAAACCTTCGTTTGCAAGAATTTCTGTTGCCTTGATTGTTTCACTGTTATCAGGAAGAAGATATTTTGTATCTCTCATAATTTCCACCTTAACAAAATCTCCGCATCCGAGTTCTCTGGCAAGACGTGCAATACGAACAGCCTCATCAGCATTTCTTGCACCTGAGGTGTTTGGAAGAAGTGTGATGCCTTCAGGAATATAGTCAAGAATATTTTCATTCTCCTTTGTGTTTGCTCGTCTAACGGCAAGTGTTATAATTTCTGCACCTGCATCCTTTACAGCCGCTTCAATAAGACTCAGTGAATATTTTCCTGATCCAAGAATGAAACGCGAATTAAATTCATGTCCTCCGATAATAAGCTTATCATTGTTTTCCATTTCATTTTCCTACCTTTTTAAACTTTATATTTTTCTGCAATAATTCTCAGCACAGTTGTTGCCTGATGTGCAGCACAAATCATAACTCTCGGTGCAAACAGGCTTTCACCGTTATCAGTCGTACTTTCACCATCGCCGCATAAATAAAATTTATTTGTAATTTTTCGGGTGGTAATTCTATTCGGGGAATCAAGTCCTGCCATACCGGAAGCCGCGACAATATATTTATCAGGCATATTTTCCAAAACATAATTTACAAGTTTACTTTTTTCTTCGGCAATATCAAAGGCTTCACATACAATATCTGCTTCTCTTAAAACTGCTGAATAATTTTTTTCTCCCAACCGAACCGCAAATGTTTCTAAGGAAATGTAAGGTGCAATTTCTTTCAGGTTTTCTGTAAGAGCATCAATTTTCAATTTACCTATTTGCGTTGCTTTGTATTGCTGTCGATTGAGATTTGTAATATCCACACAATCAAAATCAATTAACAGAAGTTTCCCGACACCCGCTCTTGCAAGTGCTATTGCGATATTAGATCCTAACCCTCCGAGACCGCAGATTGCTACTGTTGTGTTTTGAAATTCGTTTTGCATATCAGTGCTGACACGTTCAGATAATGCGAACAACATTTCTTCTTTTGTCGGAATCTTGGCCATATTAACCACCACCCACAAAGCTGACAATTTCAACGCAGTCACCATCACACAAAACTGTATCGTCATACTGCATTTTGAAAACAATATCTCCGTTGCGTTCAACAGCAATTCGTGCGCAGTCGAAATCAGTTGTTTTAAGATATTCGGTAATGGTAATACCTGCGACATCCTTTTCTGCACCGTTAATTTTTACCATTCTCTTGCATCCTTTCAAAAACATAAAAAACAGGAGATACCCTCTGCGGGTATCTCCGAAAAAATCTGTTCGACTTCCTACGGCGGCATTATCCGCATCAGGTAAAAGGGTCGAAGTTGTTTACTTCCTCTCAGCCTGCCAAACAAGCTCCCCTGTATCTCTTTAACAAGTTTATCACATTATCTGACTTCTGTCAAGAAACATTCCTTTAGCTATATCTTCAAATAAAACACAATATTTTTGCACAAAAGTTGTAAGCTGTCTTTAACAAAAAAGGGTCAATATATTGTTACCATAACTGATGATAAGAAATTTCTTGATTCAGCGGACAGAGCATTTTCTGTTCTATATTGTTTCATATATCCTTTATATTCTTCGCATAATTTTATCCCCTGAGACAGTTCTTGAACAAGACCGTAAAAAGTGTACAATAGAAAAAAGCCCCCTCCTTGATGTAGATGATATGCACCCCAAAAGTTAGACACTTTCGGGGTGCATATCACTAATCACCTTCTCGGTATTTTTATGTCAACTGCGAACACGAACTTATATACCCGTAAGTTATTTTCAAGTGTTCGTATGTGACTGTCTTGCAGAGGTATAAGGATTCGAACCTTAAATGACGAAGTCAGAGTATAAGGATTATTCTGAAAAGAGACGATTTCAAGCCATATTTCATCATTCTAATCTCTAAAAATCTCTCAGATAAAAATAAAGGTTTATCTGAGATTTTCATTAAAGAATTTCTCTATTTTATCAAAAGGGATTACATCCATATTATCATACAAATCTGTATGAACAGCATTGGGAATAATAATAAGTTCCTTATTTTCAGCATAATTATTCCCCTTTATCATATTATTATAAGCATCCTTACTGAAATAACAGGACTGTGCCTTTTCTCCGTGAATAAGCATAACCGCACTGCGGATTTCATTGCTGTACTTCAAAATCGGCTGATTCATAAATGACATACAGCCTGTAATATTACAGCCGTTATTTGAGTTGAGAGAACGCTTATGATATCCACGATTAGTTTTGTAATAATCATAATAATCCTTAACAAAGAATGGAGCATCTTCGGGAAGTGGATCAACTACTCCGCCGCTAACATAATTACCCTTTTTATATTCTTTTGTTCTCTGTTCATTCAATATTTTCTTCTTTTCATACCTTGATGTTTCACTGTTTTCTTCGTCAAAATATCCGTTTGCATTGACTCTTGTCATATCGTACATAGTTGATGAAACAGTTGCTTTAATTCTTGTATCAAGTGCGGCTGCATTAATTGCAAGACCACCCCAACCACAGATACCTATAACACCGATTTTATCGGCATCCACATTTTCCTGAACGGAAAGAAAATCTACTGCAGCCTGAAAATCTTCTGTGTTAATATCAGGCGATGCCATATATCTTGGCTCTCCGCCGCTTTCTCCCGTAAAAGAGGGATCAAAAGCAATTGTTAAAAATCCACGCTCTGCCATTGTCTGTGCATACAATCCTGATGACTGTTCCTTAACAGCACCAAACGGACCGCTTACGGCAATTGCAGGCAATTTACCCTGTACATTTTTAGGTTCATATAAATCAGCGGCAAGCATTATTCCATATCTGTTATGAAAGGTTACTTTTCGATGATTTACTCTATCACTTTCAGGAAACACTTTGTCCCATTCTGTTGTTAATTCAAGTGTTGTTTTCATAAAAATTTCTCCATTTTATCAAAATTATTTAATATAAACCAATTCAAGACCTTCATTTTTCCAAGGTTTCGGCTGTATTGTTTTTGCTCAGAATTATTCCAATGCTCGTGCACACCTGCATTGGTTACTTTTTTACCATTACCATTCGTATAAGTAGTGCCTGATGATGCATCAGCAATCAAACCTGCCTCGTGAAGATAATTTTCAACAGTCGGGTTATCTTTTAAAGCACTGTTGTTATTAATCACAGTCGGCTCATTTATAAGAAAATCAGCACCAACAGAATCAATTGCAACGGGATCCTGTGACACAAAAACGCTTGATGTATAGTCATTATTAAATGGTGCCTGCTGCCATTTTGTATTTTCACCTGTCATAGTTGATCCCTCCGAAACAGCACAAATAATAGCATCAAGCATATACAAAACAGTTTTATCACCATACTGATAGTTTACCATTAAATCCACAAGCGGGCTGTAAATTCCCATTTCGTTTTTAGTAAGCCACTGATGAAGATTTGCACCTTCGGGAGGTCGCATAGTATTTCCGTTTATAAAAGAACCAAAGTGATTTTTACCGCAAAGCGTAATACCATAGCTATGACCTTTTAAATTTGCAAGGTTAATAATATAATCCGCCTCTGTTACACAAGTCGGAACATAATTTACCTTGACCGAAAACTCATATGACCAGTTAATCGGCGTGCTTTCATTTGCCACACCTGTGTTGCGGTCAACAAAATGCACACC
>DBFOUY010000042.1:0-4510 GCA_048365975.1 Eubacterium sp. | reverse complement strand
CGCTGGTATACTAATGCTCTGTGACCGGCACCAACAATTATTGCTGTAACAGGTTTCTTATGCATTTTAAAGCACCTTCTTAAAATTTTTTGTCTATTATACACCTATTAAATTGTATTTTAAAGGGGTATTTTAAAAAAATTTTATAATATTGACAGATTGTGCCAATAATCTTATAATAGTAAAAAATTAATTATAATATTGTTTAAGGTGAGTTTTTGAAAAAGTTACTTATTTATTTAAAAGGTTATATCACTCAGTCAATACTTGCACCGCTTTTTAAGCTGCTTGAAGCAAGCTTTGAGCTGATTGTTCCGCTTGTTATAGCATCAATAATTGATGTGGGCATTGCCGGCGGTGACACAAAGTTTGTTATCGGCAGGTCCGGTATACTGGTCATGCTTGCACTTGTAGGTATGGTTGCAGCAATAACTGCGCAGTATTTTGCGGCAAGGGCTGCAACAGGCTTTGGTATGAAGCTCAGGCACTCGCTTTATAAAAAAATACAGTCATTGTCATTTAATGAGCTTGATAATATAGGCACATCAACACTGATTACGAGAATGACAAATGATGTTAATCAGGTGCAGAATGGTGTTAATCTTGTTTTAAGACTGTTTCTGCGTTCTCCGTTCATAGTAATCGGTGCAATGGTTATGGCATTTACAATTGATGTCAAATGTGCATTAATATTTGCTGTCGCCATTATTCTGCTTTCAATTGTTGTGTTTGGTATAATGCGCATTACAATACCAAAATATCGTGATGTTCAGACTAATCTTGACAGTGTTACACTTATTACACGTGAAAATCTGACCGGTGCAAGAGTAATAAGAGCCTTTACAAACGAAGAAAATGAAATAGAGGAATTCAGAAAAAGAAATAATTTGCTGTCTGTTCTTCAGAAGGCAGTGGGCAGAATTTCTGCACTGCTCAATCCTGTTACTTATGTGATAATAAATATTGCAATTGTTGTACTTGTCTATACAGGTGCACTGCGTGTTGATGCTGGTGATCTGACACAGGGTCAGGTTGTTGCACTTTATAATTATATGAGTCAGATTCTTGTTGAGCTTATCAAGCTTGCTAATCTGATTGTTTCTGTTACAAAGGCATTTGCTTCTGCTGACAGAATAAGTGCTGTTCTTGAGCAGGATAATACTCTTGAAAAGAATGAAAGCAACAGAAAATCCGATTCATATATTGAGTTTGACAATGTGTCCTTAACATATAAAAATGCCTCAGCACATTCACTTACCGATATTTCCTTTAAAGCTGGCAGGGGAGATGTAATCGGAATTATCGGGGGTACAGGCTCAGGCAAATCAAGCCTTGTTTCATTGATACCTCATTTTTATGATTCAACCAATGGAACTGTTTTTGTTGACGGCAAGGATGTCAAGTCCCTTGATACAGACAGACTGCGTGAAAAAATAGGCTTTGTGCACCAAAAAGCAGTGCTTTTTAAGGGAACAGTGCGTGATAATATGAAGTGGGGCAAAAAGGATGCAAGTGATGATGAAATAATTGCTGCACTTAAGGTCGCACAGATTTATGATGTTATAGCTGAAAAGGGCGGTCTTGATTTTGAAATTGAGCAGAACGGCTCTAATCTGTCAGGCGGTCAGAAGCAGCGTTTGTCAGTTGCACGTGCTATTGTGCGTCAGCCCGAAATTCTTATACTTGATGATTCATCCTCAGCTCTTGATTATGCAACAGAGGCAAGACTCAGGGATGAAATATATAATCTCTCATATAATCCAACAGTGTTTATTGTTTCTCAGCGTGCTTCCTCAGTTCTCAGTGCTGATAATATTTTAGTGCTTGATGATGGTGAATGTGTTGGCTTCGGGAAACATAAACAGCTTCTTGAAAGCTGTGAGGTTTATCGTGAAATTTACACCTCCCAGTTCGGAAAGGAGGCTGTATAATGAACAGTAAGGAAACCTTGAAAAGAGTGCTTTCATATATTGATAAATATAAGTATTATCTTATTTTGTCTATGCTTTTTGCACTTGTGAGCGTTGCACTCACTCTTTATGCTCCTATACTTGTAGGTAATGCAATTGACTGTATAATAGGAAAAAGCAATGTTGATTTTGAAAAAATAGCATCTATACTTATAAGGCTTGGTATTGTAATAGGAATAACCGCTGCTGCACAGTGGCTTATGAATGTCTGCAACAATAAAATCACCTATAATGTATCACGTGATTTGCGTCAGAGAGCCTTTGAAAAAATTGAAAAGCTGCCGTGCTCTTATCTTGACAGCCATTCAAATGGTGATGTTGTCAGCCGTGTTATATCTGATGTTGACCAGCTTGCCGACGGTCTTTTAATGGGGTTTACGCAGTTTTTTACTGGTATTATAACTATAATAGGCACGCTTGGATTTATGCTGTCAATCAACGTGTGGATAACTCTTGTAGTAGTTGTTGTTACACCGTTATCATTCTTTATTGCAAGATTTATTGCTAAAAGAACATACAAAATGTTTTCTCTTCAGTCCAAAACAAGGGGCGAGCAGACGGCGTTTATTGATGAAATGATTTCAAATCAGAAGATTGCTGATGCCTATGGAATGGATAAGGAAAATCTTGAAAGATTTGATGTTATCAATGAAAGACTGACAGATTATTCTTTAAAAGCTACATTTTTCTCGTCAATAACAAATCCTGCAACAAGATTTGTAAACAGCATTGTTTATGCAGCAGTTGCACTTTTCGGTGCGATTATGGCGATAAAGGGTAATATAACGGTAGGTATTTTATCATGCTTTTTATCATATGCTAATCAATATACAAAGCCATTTAATGAGATAAGCAGTGTTGTTACAGAACTTCAGAATGCACTTGCCTGTGCAGGCAGGGTGCTTGATTTTATTGATGAGGAAAGCATTAAGCCGGATTCAGACAATGCATGTGAACTCGTAAATCCACAGGGTAACATCGAAATTTGCAATATGGATTTTTCATACAGCAAGGAAAAAGAGCTTATTAAAAATCTTAATTTGACTGTAAAAGAAGGTATGGTTGTTGCAATTGTAGGTCCGACAGGCTGCGGAAAAACTACGCTCATTAATCTTCTTATGCGTTTTTACGATCCGCAAAAGGGCAGCATAGCTGTTGATGGTATTGATAATCAGGATATTAAAATTAAATCACTCAGAGAAAATATCGGTATGGTGCTACAGGATACATGGCTTAAGAGCGGCACAATACTTGACAATATAAGAGTTGCTGATACTGATGCTACTTTGTATGAGGTTACAGAAGCCGCAAAGAAAGCGCATGCACATTCATTTATAAAGCGTCTGCCAGATGGTTATAATACTGTCATAGGTGAGGACGGTGGCTCTTTGTCGCAGGGGCAGAAACAGCTTCTCTGCATAACAAGGCTTATGCTTTCACCTCCGCCGATGCTTATACTTGATGAGGCTACATCCTCAATTGATACAAGAACAGAAATTAAAATTCAAAGTGCATTCAATAAGCTTATGAAAGGCAGAACAACGTTTATAGTAGCTCACAGACTTTCAACAATTATGAATGCAGATATTATTCTTGTTATGAATGACGGACAAATTATTGAACAGGGAAATCATAATGAGCTGTATAATAAAAAAGGGTTTTATTATAATCTGTATAATTCACAGTTTCCGAAAATAAAATAATATTGCATAAAAAAACAGGGAGGCATTTGCCTCCCTGTTTTTTATCAGCCATTAAGTATAGCAAAGTTTTCCTTATTACATTTATAAAGGTTTTTAAATACCTTAAAATTTCTGTCATAAATCTCTTTATTTGATTTATTAGGATGATATGTAGTTTTAATCGGAATAAGCTTTTTAACATCTGTCATCTTAGGAATGATTCCGATACCCACAGCTATGCAGGCAGCTGCACCTACAGCACCGATATTCTGCGGTGATTCAACAACTACAACATCACGCTGCAGCACATCTGCTAAAATCTGGCAGGTTGTTTCACCAAGTGCACCGCCGCCGCAAAAGCGTACTGAATCAGTTGTTTTGAATTTTTTAACCTTCTGCTCCTGTCTTTCAAGCATCCATCTCATATGGAAGCAGATACCCTCAACTACTGCTCTTATAAGCTCTGTTTTACCTGTATCAAGACGAATGTTGAAGAACATACCTGCTGCGTTAGGGTCTTCAAACGGGCAGCGGTTGCCGTGAAGCCACGGAGTGAATACAACACCATTTGAGCCTGCAGGGATTGAGTCGATAACCTCCTCGAGATAGTCATACATATTAAATTCAACCTGCTCAAAGCTGTCAGCCGCATTACCGTATTTTTTTAAGAATACACCTATTTCATCAAGTGCAAGGTGGTCCTTAACCCAGCCTACACATTTGTTTGAGGTTTCAAGCTCACCAAAATAGTTAAAGGTTTCAGGGTTAACACCAACGATTGCAGCCATCATAGCACCTGCATCAACAAGCTGTTCAGGTACAACTGTTCCTACCCAGCCCGATGTGCCTGAGTTAAAT
>DBFOUY010000041.1:0-5137 GCA_048365975.1 Eubacterium sp. | reverse complement strand
GAGCTTGACTGCACCTGTATATCTTAAATATTTTAGAAGCTTTGTAACCTCAGCACCTGCAATCTGTACACCGTGAGCAATACCTTTTTTCAACTCTTCTCTTGCTCTCTGGTCCATATATGTCATAGGACGGCGTATGCATTTGCCCTCCTTGTCAACAAGAACGAGACCCTGCATTGCAGAACAGAAGCTGATACCCTCAATCTGATCGTTGGTAATATGCGGAGCCTTTGCAAAAACTGCTTTGGTGGTTGTGCACATTGCCTCCCACCATTCGTCAGCGTCCTGCTCAGAACCGCCCTTTACGCCTGTTTCCTCATCAACATAGAGATTGTAGCCTGCTGTTGATGATGCAAGAATTTTCATTGTTTCATCAATCTCAATCAGGCATGTTTTGATACCGGTTGTGCCGATATCATAGGTGATTACATACTTACTCATATTTAATATCCTCCTAAAATTTACAAATTTATTTTCCAAAAGTAAATGCCGATTCAATGAATTTCAAAAGCTGAACAATAACCTGCTCCTCATTGTTTTCATTAACATCAACACCTGTGTATATTCTCAGCTTTTCCCTATAGTAATCACAGGTATATGAGAACTGAAGGGTAGTCAGCAGATTATCAAGAAAATAGGCAAAAAGCCTTGGATCGAGATCGGGTCGAACCTCTCCCTGACTAAGAGCTTTACCGATAGTTGTAATATATATTGAGCTTCTTTTGCTCTCAAATTCCTCAGCCATAAGCCTTATTTTTTCAACAGAGCCTTTTTCTGCCGAAATTTCATTATACATTTTAATATAGTTTGAATGCTTTCTGGAATGTATGCAGATTGTTCTGATAAGCTTTTCAGCCTTGACGAGGAGCTTATCATCGCTTATCATAATGTCATATAATGCTTTTTCCAGAATATCCATACCTCGTTTAAGGCAGGTCATAAACAAATCTTCTTTAGCAGAAAAATACTTATACATTAATCCTATTGATATGCCTGCGTTTTTTGCAATAATATTAACGTTTGCGTTTTCATATCCTTTGGATGAAAATTCCTCAATGCCAGCTTCAAGAATAATATTTTTTCTTTCATCATCAATTCTTTGAAAGGCATCTTTACAAAATTGTTTTTCTAACATTTTTCTAAATTTCGTATCGTTGCACAAAAAGATTGATTGCTGTTTGTGCAAGGTTTACAAATCCCCCAGACATTTGTATCAAATATTATAGATATACTAACATTTATTGAATGCATTTGCAATAAATTTACTAAAATTTACTTTAAAAACATTTGACAAATCGTTAAAAAGTGATATACTTAATGTGTAAATATGGTGAGCAACTACTCACACACCCGAAGTGTGAGCGGTCACTCACAAAAAATATAAAGGGGGATAAACCTATGGATACAAGATTTGCAATTACAGAGTATCCTGATGCAGCGCTTCTTACAGCACAGCTTGATGCGCTCATCAAAAAACCAATTTATTCAATAAACCGTGACGCTCTTAAGAAGTATGAAGAAGAGTACTTTGAAAAGAAGTGTGCAAAGTCAAAGGAAATGATTACCGAAGCAAGAGAAGTTATTCCCGGCGGTGTTCAGCACAACCTTGCTTTCAACTATCCTTTCCCGATTGTTATCACTAAGGCTAAGGGCAATAAGCTTTATGACATCGATGGCAATGAGTATTATGACTTCCTTCAGGCAGGCGGTCCTACAATCATCGGCTCAAATGACGATGTTGTTAAGGAAGAGGTTAAAAAGCTTCTTGATGACTGCGGTCCGTCAACAGGTCTTTTCCATCCATATGAGTATAAGCTTGCTAAGAAAATCAGCGAGTGCGTTCCTTCGGTAGAGATGTTCCGTATGCTCGGTTCAGGTACTGAGGCTTGTATGTGTGCTGTTCGTGTTGCTCGTCTTGCAACAGGTCATAAGAACATCATCAAAATGGGCGGTGCTTACCATGGCTGGTCAGATCAGCTTGCTTGGGGTATGCGTGTACCCGGTACATTGAATCTTCAGTCACATGGTGTTCCGATGTTTGTATTCAAGCATACACAGGAATTCTTCCCGAATGACCTTAAGAGCTTAGAGAAAAAGCTTATCTTAAATAAATTCCGCGGCGGTACTGCTGCTGTATTCATTGAGCCTATCGGTCCTGAGTCAGCAACACGTCCTGTTGATAAGGATTTCCCGAAGGGTGTTCAGGCTCTTTGCCGTAAGTATGGCGCTCTTCTTGTTTGTGATGAGGTTGTATCTGGCTTCCGTATCGGTCTTTCAGGTGCTCAGGGTTACTATGGTATTGATCCTGATATCACAATCTTCGGTAAGATTATTGCAGGTGGCTATCCTGGTGCAGGCGGTATCGGCGGTCACAGAGAGGTTATGAAATATCTTGGTGCTGGTCTTGATAAGGCTGAGGGCAAGAAGATTCACAAGGCAATGTGCGGCGGTACAATGGCTGCTACTCCTATTTCATGCTGCGCTGGTTATACAGTAATCTGCGAGATTGAAAAGAGAAATGCTTGTCAGGTTGCCGGTCATATGGCTGACAGACTTGTTAAGGGTATTAATGAATCGATCAAGAAGTATGACCTTCCGTTTGTTTGCTACAACATCGGTTCTGTTTGTCATCTTCACACTGTTGCTACAATGCACTTCAAGGTTGACTGGAAAAAGCCTTGGACAATCCCAAGCACACTTAAGCAGACAGGTATTCGTCAGACAGAAATGCAGTATATGGGTGCTGCTTATATGGCTGAAGGTCTTGTTACACTTGCCGGTTCACGTCTTTATACTTCAAGTGCTTACACTGAGGAAGATATTGATGAATGTATCCGTCGTTTTGACAAGGTACTTGCACAGTGCGAGAGAATTGATTAATAATAGCTTCAGGGAGTGGGGGGTAACCTGCTCCCTTTAGTCAGTTTAATATATAAGGAGAAAACTTTATGGCTTACGAAATTGAAGAAGCTAAAAGGCTGGTTGTTGAGGCTGGTAAAAAATTAGTTGAAACAGGACTTATAGCACGTACTTGGGGCAATGTTTCAGCAAGAATCAGCGATACACAGTTTGTTATCACTCCGTCAGGACGTGCATATGAAACACTTACTCCTGAGGAGGTTGTTGTAGTTAATATTGAGGATTGCTCTCACGAGGGTGACATTAAGCCTTCATCTGAGAAGGGTGTTCATGCTGATGCGTACAAGCACCGCCCTGAGGTTAACTTTGTTATTCATACTCATCAGAAAGTTGCTACAATTGTCAGCATTACAGGTATGGAAATCAGAAATGTTTATGACGAGTTCAAGTCTGTTCTCAGTACAAAGGTTCCTACTGCAGAGTATGCAATGTCTACTACTAATTCACTCAGAAAAAAAGTTGAAAAATGCCTTGTTGCAAATCCTGAGTGCCCTGCAATTATGCTTATGCACCACGGCACACTCTGTGTTGGTGAAAGCTTTGAAAAGGCATTTGAGGTTGCTGATGTCCTTGAACAGTGCTGTGGAAAGGTAATTAAGGATAATTATCTTCGTCATTCATGGGACAAGGAGTATTCACTCACAAATAAGCTCAACTATTTTCTTAAGAAAAATAATTCAGGCTCAATGCCTGAGAGCATTTGTGACCTCGGCTCATCAGTAAGAAACGGCGGTGCCTTCACTCTTACTTATGACGGCGGCAAAAAGGTTGATGTCGATTTAAGTACAGGTCTTGGTGTTAATGCTGTTGCTCCTAAGTGTGCAAAAATTCACAGAGCTATTTATCTTAACTCATCTTTCACAATGATTAAGCATGTTGCTGATCCTAATGTTGTTGCATATTCATCAACAGGTGACACAATGCTGCCTATGATTGATGACTTTGCTCAGATTGTTGGTCTTGATGTTAAAAACTGTCCTTGGATTGATGGTGATACCGACGCTTGTGCTAAGGATATCGCAAAAGCACTTGATGGCAGAAATGCTGTTCTGATTGAGGGCAACGGTGCTCTTGTTGCCGGTAACAGCGAGGGTGATATGCATGCACTTGATATCATCATGGCAAAGGGCTGTGAGGCTGCTGTTGACTGTGATATTTTCAATCGTCCTCATTATGTACCAAAGGCAGAATGCTTCTTAATGAGAACTGTTTATCTTGCTAAGTATTCAAAGCAGATTAATAAATAATCTAATAATTATAAACAAACCCCACGGACATTGTCCGTGGGGTTTTTCTGTATAATCATATTTTATGCATTATCTTTTAGTCTGTTTACCATCATTCTTGCAACCTTGTAAACATCACCGCAGCCAAGAGTGATTACCAAATCACCATCCTGTGCATTTTCTGTTACATAGTCACATATTTCTTCAAAGGTATCAAGCTGAACTGAGCCAGGCACTTTAACAGCCAAATCAGAAGCCTTAATTCCGATTGTGTTAACCTCACGGCTACCCATAATTGCCGATATAACACACTTATCCGCAATCTGCAAAACCTCTGCAAAATCGTCAAGCAGTAATGAGGTTCTTGTAAAAGTAAACGGCTGATGAACTGCCCATACATTGTTATAGCCCATTTTCATAGCTGCTTCAAGTGTAACCTTGATTTCAGCAGGGTGATGTGCATAGTCATCTGCAAAGGTAATTCCTTTATATTTACCAAGAAGCTCAAAACGTCTTGACGCACCTCTGAATTCTTTTAATCCTCTGCAAATGCTTTCTGTATCTGCACCGCTTTCATAAGACGCAGCAAAGGCACAAAGTGAGTTAAGAATGTTGTGTTCTCCGGGTACTGACAGTTCAACCTCTGCTAAAAATTCACCATTGTGATAAACGTCATAGCTTGAATGAAATCCGCCTGGAACCTTTACATTTTTTGCAACCCATTCGTTACCGTCATTTCTACCGATTGAAATAAGCTTCTTGTCCTCAATACCCTTAAGTGTATCAACAGTATTTTCGTCATCACCGTTATAAATAATTGTTTTAGTTGTTTTATCAGCAAATTCTCTGAAGGCTTTTTTATGTTGTCAAGGTTTCCGAAGAAATCAAGATGATCCTCATCAATATTGAGAATTACGGCGATGTCAGGATTCATTTTTAAAAAAGTGTTGTTGAACTCACAGCTTTCACAAACAAAATTTTCGCTGTTGACC
>DBFOUY010000040.1:0-5584 GCA_048365975.1 Eubacterium sp. | reverse complement strand
TATTATCTCAATTTGGCTCACGGTGCAGCTTTAAAGGATTGCAGCAATCATTATAATCTGCCTGATTATTATGATGAAGCTATATCAATGTCTGATTATTTGGCAAAATACGATGCGATAAATTTTAATTGTGATGTTGAAAAAATGAATGTTTTGGGTTATCCGAGAAATGATCTTTTGTTTGGCAGAAAAAAAGATATTCAAAGTATTTTTAAATTTTCAAATTTTGAAAAATCTATTTACTGGATGCCTACATATCGTCAGCATTATAATAAAAAAAGAGCGTTTAGTTCCATTGCTTTTCCTATAATTTATAATGAAAGTATTGCCGTTGAAATAAATGATTGTGCTAAAGATAATAATTTGTTAATTATTGTTAAGCCACATCCTGCACAGGATATGAGCAGAATAAAAAAACTTAATTTAAGCAATTTAGTGTTTATTGATAATGATTTTTTATCAAAGAACAATATTGAGAATTATGAACTGTTATGTAGCGTTGATGCAATGATAAGTGATTATTCGTCGGTTTATTATGACTATCTTCTTTGCGATAAGCCTATCGGTCTTTGCTTTGATGATTTTGACGAGTATAATAAAAACGAAGGTTTTACAGTTGATCCGAATTTCATTTTGGCAGGCGGTGAAAAAATTTATAATACACAAGATATGTGTGATTTTATTGAACATATAGCTAATGGTGAAGATAAGCTCAAAGATAAAAGAAATGAAATCAAAAATTTATGCCATTTATATAAAGACGATAAGTCAGCAAAAAGAGTTGCTGATTATATATTAAATAAAATTGTGTGAGGAATTAAAATGGGAATTAAAATTTCTGTTATCATACCGGTTTATAATGCAGAAAATTTTATAGGGTATTGTTTGGATTCTGTACTTTCTCAGAGTTATGATAATTATGAAATTATAGCTGTTGATGATGGATCTACAGATAACACATCAAAAATATTAGATGAGTATTCTACGAAAAATGAAAAAATAAAAGTGTTGAAAAAGGAAAACGGTGGTGTTTCATCAGCACGAAATCTTGCTATAGCAAATGCATCAGGTGATTATGTTTTGTTTTTGGATAGTGATAATGCTATTCCGAAGGGTGCGTTATCTGTTTATGCTGATGAAGTCGAAAATAATAAAGTTGATATTGTTCAGGGCTTTATGGATGTCTTGAAAGTGGAAGATAAATTCAATTATATTCCTGCTAAATTAGATTACAGACCTGAAGAGACAAAAATTATTGATATTGCTGAGCTGTGTACAACAGGAAGATACAAATTAAATGTTACAGGTAAGTTGTATAGATTTGATGTTATTAAAAAGTATTCATTCCCTGAAAACACATTAGATGAAGATGTGTTTTTTAATGGTTTGATTTTCTGTGACAAGAACATTAACAGTGTTGCAATTGTTAATTATTCAACTTATTTAAATATTGTTGTGCCTACATCTTTAACCCATTCCTTTGATGCTGAACAGTATTTTAAGAAGTATAAAACCCTTCAGGATTTACTGGTTTATGTGAATAAACATTCTGATAATGATAAAATAAAACTTCATTATTTAGCTTTCGTGGCAGAAAGAATGGGTAAGTATAAATACTCAATACGAAAAATGGGCGGTTATGATAAGGAAAAGAGAAGGTACATAAGAAATGCACAGAATAAGGTTTTGCCAAAGTTTTTAAAAGCAAAGGGTATTCCTTTAAATACAAGATTATTAAGAGCTTTTGTTTGTTTGGGAAATGCTTATGCTGTTTTAATTTGTTTACATGATCCTTATTTCCTTAAAAAAGCATTGCATGGTGAATTACCTGATTTGAACTTTTAGGAGAATACTGTAATGAGACAAGAATTAAATAACTTAAATAAGCTTAGAGCGGTAGAGATAGACATTTTAAACAAGGTTGTGGCTGTTTGTGAAAAGCATAATTTGAAGTACTATCTTGCTTATGGAACACTTATAGGGGCTATTAGACATAAGGGTTTTATTCCCTGGGATGATGATATTGATATTTGGATGTTTCGTGAAGATTATGACAAATTTGCTGAAATTGCTCAAAAAGATCTGGGTGACAAGTATTTTTATCAGGATAGAAATACTGATAAAGAATACCCATATCATTTTGCAAAGGTTAAGGCTAACGGAACTGAGCTTATACAAAGCTCAACAAGGAATTTGAAAATTCATAACGGAATTTATATTGATATATTTCCATTAGACAAAGCACCGTCTGAAGAGCATTTAGATGAATATATAAAGCAAATCAGAGAATTAAAAAGTAAATCAGAGTGGATATATGGATATAAGGAAAGAGGTAGATTTAAAGCTCTTTGCTATAAGATGCTTAGAAAAAGCTTTTACTACAAGTCAATACATAATAAAATTGAAAAAACAATGAAAAAGTTTAATAATACCTCTCGTGAATATTACAGATACAACTTTGGTTACAATAAGCTGTATATAACGAAGGCTGATTTTGGAGATGGTATTTTAGTTGATTTTGAAAACACAAAGTATATTGTGCCTTCAAATTATGATAAACCGTTAACTCAGGTCTATGGTGATTATATGAAACTGCCGCCTGAAGATAAACAGGTTTCAAACCACGACAATCTAAATGTTGACTTTGGTGAATACTTTAAAGAAGACAATCTGAATAGGTGACATATAATACAGATATTTTATAATTCAGGTGAGAATATGAAGAAATTAATTAATTCAACATTTTTAATTACAGGGGCAACAGGAATGATAGGTCAAAATATTGTTGCCTTATTAAAAAAATTAAATGAAGAAAATAGTTTGAATATCAAAATTATCGCCCACGCCAGAAATAATGAAAAAGCAAATAAATTATTTCAGGATGATGATATTGTTAAATTAGTATGTGATATAAATGATATTTCATATGACAAAGAAATTGATTATATTATCCATACTGCCGGTGTAACCGGCGGCAGCAAGCAGCATCTTGATTTTCCTATGACAACTATATTAACGGCTTTAGAAGGAACAAAAAGGGTTCTGGATTTGGCAGTTGAAAAAAATGTTAAAGGATTAGTTTATTTATCCACACTTGAGGTTTATGGTGATACAGGTTTCAGCAAAGAAGATAAAGTTGAAAATAAGGGCGGTTTTATAGACCCAACAAATGTTAGAAGCAGTTATCCTGAAAGCAAAAGAATGTGTGAATGTATGTGTGCAGCGTATACGAAGCAATATGGTATTCCCACATATATTGCAAGATTAACTTCAACTTTCGGATATGGTGTGTCGTATGATGATAAACGTGTTTTTGCTCAATTTGCCAGAAGTATTATTGAAAATGAAAATATTGTTTTAAAGTCAACAGGCGAAACGATAAGAAATTATTGTGATGCAGAGGATGCTGCAATGGCATTTTTAATTATGCTGACAAATGGTACTCCTGGAGAAGCATATAATGTTGCAAATATGAACACTGAAATTTCTATTAAGGATTTAGCCTTAAAATTCATTGAAAATTATCAGGACTGCAAAACGAATTTGATTTTTGATATATCAGAGGCTGAAGCAGCGAAATTAGGTTATAACAAGGTTCAGCGTAATGTTTTAAATTCTGAAAAACTGTTATCAATCGGTTGGGAGCCTAAATTCAGTTTGGACGAAACTATTATTAAGCTTGTAGAATATATGAGTCAGAACAAATAGGGGATTTTTATGAATATTGGAGCAATTTTAGCAGGCGGAAAAGGTACAAGAGTTGGAGCTGCCGTACCAAAGCAGTTTTTAGAAATAAAGGGGAAACCTATTATTCTTATGACTGTTGACAGGTTTTTAGAGTCGGATCTTTTTGATTTGATTTATATTTGTGTCAATGAAATGTGGCTGGAATATACCCAAAAGTTAATATTTGATAAGTACGGAAATGCTCTTGATGGAAAAATAAAAATTATCACAGGCGGAGAAGAACGTATGATGTCATTACTCAATGTTATTAACGACATAGTTGATAACTATGGTGCTAATCACGATGATATTGTACTTACCCATGATGCAGTAAGACCCTTTGTTTCATATGAAATTTTAAATGACTGCATTGAAAAAACTAAAGAATGCGGTGTAACAATGGCATCAATTCCTGTTGCTGATACAATTTATAAAAGTGAAGATAAGGAACATTTGATTTCAACTTATGACAGAAAAAAGCTATGGATCGGTCAGACCCCTTCAGGCTGCAGAATGGATTTGTTTAATGAGGTTATCTCATCATATACATACGATGAGCTTATGAGCATGACCGGAACATCTCAATTGTTCGTTAATAAAGGTATAGATATTACTATAAGTCAGGGTAGTGTAAGCAATATAAAAATTACTACTCCTAATGATATTAAGTTTGCAAATTTTATTACAGATTAAGGAAAATTATGGATATTACTAATTCGATAAAAAAAAGAACTGTATACTGGGATAACTTAAAATTCTTTTTGATTTTAATGGTTGTTATAGGACATTTCTGCGACTCTTTAACAAATATGGGTTCCGAATATCAGGGGTTGTATATTTTTATTTATTCTTTCCATATGCCGATGTTCCTTTTTGTATCAGGTTTGTTTACAAAATATGATGACAGACACAAATTGAGAATAGATAAAATTGTTTTTTATTTTATTTTGGGATATGTGTTTAAAATCCTGATTTATCTTATTTTATCAGCAGTCAGAACTAATCCTGACTGGAGTTGGCTGAGTACAAATAATGCCCCATGGTATTTGTTTGTTCTTGGTGGTTATATGTTAACAGCGTATTGTGTTAAAAAATTTAATCCTTACATAGTTATGCTGATAAGCATTGTAATTTCGCTTGCGGCAGGGTATTTTTCTTTTATTAATGATTTTCTTACTATATCTAAATTTATTGTATTTTTCCCTTTCTATTATTTAGGATTTTGCTTAAAACCAAATGATGTTTTAAGCTTTATTAATAAAAGAATTATCAGAATTACAGGAATTGTTATATTGATTGCTTTTACTCTTTGCTGTGTATTTCTTACCGATTATGTTTATGCGTTAAGACCTGTATATGCAGCTTGGCACGATTATTCACAGTTTCCTTTGCCGACAAAATATGGATTTTTCATCAGAATTTTTCAGTATATCAGTTCTTTTGCAATAATGCTTGGTATAGCATCGATTATACCAAGAAAGAGTATGGGCTATGTAACTGATGCAGGTAAACGCACATTAGCTATATATTTTTGGCATTATTTAATAATAAAGCCTATCGGCTCGTTAGGTCTTGGAAGAACACTTATTAATGAGCTTGGAATTCTCGGTATAATAATTTGGTTTTTAATATCAATAGCTTTAACTTTTGCTTTAAGTCTTCCTGTTTTTACAAAGCCTATTAGTTTTTTGCAAAATATAGTGAATAAGCTTTTTATAAAACTAAAGCTTACTCAAAGTTAATTATGTGGTAACAATGTATTTTATTTTAAAGATTTGATATTGATGAAGGAGGCTATATGGCTTTTATACAAAGTGGTGTTGTAATGCTTTTGCTTTTAGCAACTGTATTACCCGGT
>DBFOUY010000039.1:0-2907 GCA_048365975.1 Eubacterium sp. | reverse complement strand
AAATTAAAGATGAGCCCGGTGCAATACCGAACTCATCTTGTTGCATGTTAATATTTATTTGTCCAAACTTTGGGGTGCATTTCAAAGACTTGCTTCTTTTTCTATAGATTATGTTTCATTATAGGTCTGTTTGTTTATGTATTTATCAACGCAAACGATTTTTATTATATCACCGCTTTTATCTTTGATGCCTACCGAGGTTTCGGTAAAGCTTTGGTTTTCGGCAATGTATTTTGCCTTTATGAGAACATATTCGTCATTTTCAAATACATCCTCAATGTGAATCAGTTCATTGCTGCGGGTACTAAACATGATAATATTCTCCTGTTCTATTATGATTTTAGCGTATATGTTAAAATAATTCTGTACAATAAACCAATTCAATCAAGGTACGTAGTTTTTATAAACGTTATTAGTTGTCACTGTTTTTAAAAATTTCCGCAAAATCAGAGAATAGCCTATCTTTATCAGCTTCGCAGTTATTTACATAATTAATGAATGATGACAATGAACAGCAATATTTGCCATGCTCAAGATCAGAATATGAACGCAGTGAAATGTTAAGATTTTCAGCCATTTCCTCCTGCGATAATCCAAGCTCGGCACGTCTGCTGGCAAACTCATTTTTGAAATAGTTTTTCAGAATGTCCATTGTAGTCATTGTGTTCACCTCACCAAAAGGTCTAACAAAATTCTACAATTTTTTCATATCAGGTTCTATGAGGTGTACTTCACATTGTTACCAAATTTTAACTGTTTTGTAAATTAATATAAATGGAAAATAGCCGCTCTAATTAAAACGGCACTCTTTCTTTTTATCGCGGAAGCTTTTTCCGTAATATTTTTTCAGCAGTCTTTGTGTTTGGCGTTCGCATAATCCTATTGTATTTGCAAGCTTTGTCAGTGTCAAATCTTCACTGTACAGAAAAGCCTGCTCAATAAGAACAAAACGTCTGTCGTTCAGATTACTGTCACTGAGATTACAGATGAATTCATCGGGAAGTATTTTTCTTGTTATATCAGTCAGCGTTTTCATAGTCAGTCCTGCAACGGCACTTGAAAAATCAGGCTGTTTCTGACGATATTCGTTAAGTATCTGAGCCGGTACAGAATAATCAAAATCTGATATAAAGCAAAAGCGGCTGCTTAAAAATGCTGAACCGATAGCTGTTGCTTTTTGTGAATTATTAACCTGAAGCATCATAAATACATCCTCAACAGGCTGTTCTCTATCAGCTATCTGCTGGTGGTAGATTCCTTCACCTGTTATGAAAAAATCTCCGCTTTTCAGTTTATATTCCTTATCATCCGTTATAAGTTTTCCGTATCCATCCGTAATAAAATGAAGCTCATAGCTGTTTTTTGCGTGAGCGTGGCGGGGTATATCATTACCGAGCTTTCCTCCGCCTATATCTGTTATTGAAAAATCAATACCATTCCATTTAAATTTTATCATAATATCACCATTATTTATTTTATATCAATACGACATATTTGTAAAGAAAATGTCGTATTTTATTATAACTGATATGTTATAATTTTTCCGAGGTGATATTTATATGAAACAAATAAAGAAAATAATATGCTTGATGCTGTGTGCAGTTTTGCTGTTTACCATAACAGCGTGCAGTAAAGGTGAGGTTGAAAAAGCAGTAATTGATGAGCTTTTTGCAAATACTTCAAAAATATCATTCAGTGAAAAGTATACAGAGCTTAAGGCAAAAAAGAAAAACAGCACTAAACGCTGGAGAGAGGGTATGGTGTCAGGCAATG
Organism: Eubacterium sp.; assembly: GCA_048365975.1. Taxonomy (GTDB): domain Bacteria; phylum Bacillota; class Clostridia; order Oscillospirales; family Acutalibacteraceae; genus Eubacterium_R. The sequence goes on along the minus strand of DBFOUY010000039.1, from coordinate 1,134 downwards.
GTATGCAGGGCTTTGTTGAAAGCGGCTCTCCCTACAGTGATACATTTATTTTTCAGAATATGCATTTTATAATGCCTAATCCGAATGTTCGCTATTGTCCTGAAACCTTTGACGAGCTTGAAACTGTAAAGCAGAGCATTGCTACAGGTCAGGATATTGTTGATGATGCAAATTATGATGATGTTTATCGTTACCATCCGGGAGGTCAGCTGAGAATAAACCTTGACGGCAAAGGTGAAAAAAATTATGTAAGATATACTGATTATGAAACATCCCAGACAGGCGTGCATTATGAAAATAGTGACGGCAAATGGGACAGAGCATCGTTTACATCTATGGCAGACGGAGCTGTTATAACAAAGCTAACCAAATCATCAGATGGTGCTAAGCTTAATATGACACTGTCATTTGACGATTTGGCAAGTATGGCTAATTTCGGCAAAAGTGATGAAGCAAATCTCAAGTATAAAAAGCCTGTTGATGAAAATTCAGATTACCTTGCACTTGTTGCCCATTATCCGAATTATGAAAACAGTGAGCTGATTGACGGCGGTTATGCAACACTTACATATGTTGTGACTGACGGTAAAAAGGAAAATGCCCAGCTGAAGAAAAATATTGATGAAGAGCAGTTTGTCGGCAGTAAGAATGAGGGAATAAAAATAACTGATGCCGAGTATGTGTATCTTATTACAATTTCTGACAGAGATTATAATATGGGCAAATATGATGCCTTTGACAGTCAGGAGGATTTTGCTCTTATTAATTCTCTTGCAGATAAAGCTAAAGCTGTTGCTGATAAATATTCAGAAAATGGCAGCTTTGATTATGATGCTGCTCTGAAAAATCATCTTGCAGTTTATCAGCCTCAGTTTGATGCTGTAACCATTAATCTTGAGAACAGCGATAAATCTAATGAAGCACTGCTTAAGGAGCAGAAGGGTAAAAAGGATATTAACCTTGCTCTTGCACAGCGTACATATTATGCAGGTCGCTACGCATATCTTTGCTGCAGCGGTTATTCAACAAGCCGTCTTTATGGTATGTGGACAGGTGAATTTGACACAGGCTGGGGCAGTAAGTACACTATGGATGCAAATGTTAATTTGCAGACATCATCAATGAATACCAGGT
>DBFOUY010000038.1:0-21352 GCA_048365975.1 Eubacterium sp. | reverse complement strand
TACCAACACCTTATTCCCGTAAATAATTGATAATGCAGCAGCAACAGGTTCATTTTCACATTCTGCAAAAAATAATTTGACATTGTCAACTCCCATACTGTCAAATATTCTTTCATAATAAGAAATATCTCGCAAATAAAAGTGATCACGCTCAGCTGTGCATCTTAAAATTTCATAAAAAATTGTAATATCATTTCTGGTGCCCTCTCTTATTTTTACATTCTTTCTTATTGCTAATCTTATGTTGTATCGGGTTTTTGATTTGAATGATTTTAATAATTCTTCAGGCATTTTATTTTTAATATCCAAACGATAAACATACTTAGGCTGAATCGTTTTACTATTTGTATTCATTTTATAACCTAATGATTTCATTGTTTCTTTAAAACAATTATTACAATCAGAAATATCAGGATCCATTCTGAAAACAAATGCATTGTATTTTCTGGCAATCTGCTTTACAGCTTCTGTCAGTTTTTTCAAGGTTTTCTTATCATCAGGATTGCAGACAAATCCCCTCGGTGCATACATCATATGGGTTTTTAGAAACGGAATTTTCTTTAACAGTATACTCATAGTTCCGACAATTTTTCCATCATTTCTTATTACTATCATTTCATGCTTCCAATTCGATTTTACCTTTGCCCATTCAGGTGTTTGTAAATAGTGACTTTTCTTACTGGACTGCAAAAATTCAAACAATTCTTCATCCTTCTGTTCATTTGTAAACATATTCAACCTTCTTGTTATTCATTTTTGTTTAGTATATACTCTGTAAACCAAGATTTGTAAAACAAACATCATCAAAAACACATCACAAACTGTTAAAATTTATAACGTATAGCAGAGTAGATGTTCAATGATAACAGAAAACAATTTTAACAATATTCTAACAAACGGTAATTAAATAAAAAACAGGTGCGGTTCATAAATTAAACCACACCTATCTCATACCCTATAATCAATGCAATTTTTCACCTACACCTGATTTCTGTACTCTCTTTTGACAAGCATTTGTAAAAAGTAAATTCTCTGGTTTTTTATAAAATAGTCAGGGTCATCAACATTAATTACCAGATCGCCCATATCTACGCCAACCACAAGAATTGAATAAGTATTCTTCATCATCCGCTTTAAATCATTAACTCGGTTTTGCTCGGTATTAATATGCGGACAAAACAGTATATAAATTAGCAAAACCAATAAATAAAAAAATCGTATAAGTCTTGTTGGTCAATTTGACTATCTCTTTATCTATTAAAGCAGTTTCACATTTAGTTTTGCCGTGTCCGTTTTCTCCTCCGCCTATAGCAACTATTTTCCCCATTATACTGACCTCCTAATTATTGTGAATTATAAGCCGAACCTATCCTTTATAATTTTTGCTGCTTCTGAAGCTGAAAGATTTGAGTTATCTATCTTTATGTAGTTTTCATATGGGATTTCATCGTCATAGCTCTCAAGTCGCTGTTCAATATCTGAGTCGATAATCATTTTATTTGACCATTCAATATTTCTCTTTGATGGTTTATTCTTCAACCTGTTTTCAGTCGCATTACGCTTTAATCTTATTTCCTGCGGTGCAACAAGCTCGGCATAATAAATATCTGCACCATCAAAAATATCACGCAAATGCTCCATATAATCCCAGTCACTCTGTTCATCAAATGCCCAGATATAAGTAAATATCAATCCATACTTATTACTTTTTGCAAATTCGGTAAATACAAGCTCTCTGAACTTTCGCACTATATCACCATATTATTTAATCCCATACCCTCACAGGACAGCCATAGGCTATATACCTCATCATAATCATCAATTGCCATAATTCTAATCATCATACCCCTCCTTCAAAAGCTTATAAAATCTGCCGTATTCGTCCTCACATTCTTTAATAACTTTGGTAAAGCCTTTTTTCTTATACAAATGAATTGCACTATAGTTATCAATATCCACACCAAGTGACATTTCTTTATAGCCCATTTGCTTTGCCTGCTCTATGAGATAATCTAAAATAATTCCGCCTATCCTCTGATTTCTGTACTCCTTTTTAACAATCATTCGTGAAACATAAATTCTCTGACTATCTATAAAATAGTCAGGGTCATCAACATTAATTACCAAGTCACCTTCACCGATAAATTCGCCATTGATTTTATAAATATAAACAAATCTGTCGCCTGCAATAATTTGTTGCTTAAACTTATCTGTAAAAGGACATTTTTTCATATCCCATATATTGTCACATTTTGAATATTCATTAATATCTATCTGAACAATTTCATAATTCACCTTTTCTACCCCCTGAAAACAAAAATACCACTGATACGAACATCAGTGGTAAATATGTTTGTATAAAATAATATAAAACGACACTACCAAAGATGAACACAGCAAATTAAGTCCATACGATTATCTCGCATAGAATAATTTGATCTATTCATCTGGCAGTTAAAAATAGTCATAGCTTTTACCTCGTTAAACTAAGTTTAACATTATCCTCTCTATTTGTCAATAACCGAAAAAAGGACTTGGTTTTCACCAAGTCCTTTAATATTTGTTAAGCTATTATCTTAAACAAGCTCGATGATGCACATCTCTGCTGCGTCACCACGACGAGGGCCTGTTTTGATAATACGGCAGTAACCACCGTTTCTATCTGCATATTTAGGAGCAATCTCATCAAAAAGCTTTTTAACAACATCTTCCTTGGTTACATAAGAAAGTGCCTGTCTTCTTGAATGAAGTGTATCGTTCTTGCCAAGAGTAATCATCTTCTCAGCCATTGCACGAACTTCCTTTGCTCTTGTAACGGTTGTTTCAATCTTGCCGTTTTCTAAAAGATAAGTAACCATACCTCTGAGCATAGCCCTTCTGTGATCAGTTGGGCGACCCAGCTTTCTGCTACCTGGCATTGAAATTCCCTCCTTTAGTCCTCTTCCTGACTAAGTCCGAAACCTAATGAGCCGAGCTTTGCAACAACCTCATCTAAGGACTTACGTCCGAGATTTCTGACTTTCATCATATCTTCTTCTGATTTACCGATTAAATCTTCTACTGTATTAATGCCTGCTCTCTTCAAGCAGTTGAAGGAACGAACTGAAAGGTCAAGCTCTTCAATAGTCATTTCAAGAACTTTTTCCTTGCTGTCGTCATCCTTCTCAACCATAATGTCCTGATTTCCAATTTCTTCAGAAAGGTCAACAAAGAGCATTAAGTGGTCATTGAGAATCTTAGCAGCCAGTGAAGCTGCTTCATCAGCCGGAATAGAACCGTCTGTTTCAATATCGAGAATAAGCTTGTCAAGATCGGTCTGCTGACCAACACGAGTGTTTTCAACAGTGTAGTTAACCTTGAGAACCGGTGTATAGATAGAGTCAATAGCGATTGTACCGATAGGTAAATCCATAAGCTGCTTGTTTCTATCACAAGGAACATAACCTCTGCCATTGTCAGCGGTAAGCTCCATTGTTACACTGGCACCTGCATCAAGATAAGCGATGTGGAGTTCAGGGTTAAGAATTTCAACATCTGCATCGTGCTTAATATCACCGGCGGTAATTTCACCCTCACCATTAGCCTCAATATATAAGGTTTTTGGATTTTCGTCGTGAATTTTAAGAATTACATTCTTAAGATTAAGAACAATTTCAGTAACATCCTCTTTAACGTGAGGGATGGTTGAAAATTCGTGTAAAACACCATCAATCTTAACGGAAGTAAGCGCATAGCCCGGTAATGATGAAAGAAGAACTCTTCTCATACCATTACCGAGTGTTGTGCCGAAACCTCTTTCGAGCGGCTCAACAATGAATCTGCCTGTGCTTCTGCTTCCAACAGTAGATACATCTACAATCTCGATTTTAGGCTTATCAATTTCTATCATTTAAAAGCCTCCTAAAATTTGTATTTTGTTTTCACTAAATATTAGCAGATGCTATTATTTAGAGTAGAACTCAACGATTAAATGCTCTTCAACAGGAGTTGCAATCTCTTCTCTTTCAGGGAGCTTAACAACCTTTGCTTCCATAGCATCCTTGTTTACATCAACCCACTGAGGAATGTTGCGAGTTGCGTTAGACTCTACAAGAGCCTTGAACTCATCAGTTGACTTGCTTGTTTCTTTAACAGCAATAACGTCACCTGCTTTAAGGAGATATGAAGGAATATCAACCTTTGTTCCGTTAACAGTAAAGTGAGCATGGTTAACAAGCTGACGAGCCTGAGCTCTTGAGCTTGCGAAGCCTGCAGTGTAAACAACATTATCTAAACGGCTTTCACAAATCTGGAGAAGGTTTGAACCTGTAACGCCAGCCTTACGCTCAGCCATTAAGAAATATTTGTGGAACTGTCCCTCGTTGATACCATAGTAACGACGAGCTGACTGCTTTGCACGAAGCTGAAGACCATATTCAGAAGTCTTCTTTCTGTTCTGGCCATGCTGACCAGGAGCGTATGAACGACGCTCTATTGCACATTTGCTTGTGTAGCATCTGTCACCCTTTAAGAAGAGCTTTTTGCCCTCACGGCGGCAGAGCTTACAAGCAGGTCCTGTATATCTTGCCATATCAAGTAACCTCCAATTATACTATACGCGACGTCTTTTTGGTGGACGACAGCCATTGTGTGGGATAGGAGTAACATCTTTAATAAGACTTACGTCTAAGCCTGCAGTCTGTAAAGCTCTGATAGCTGATTCACGACCAGCACCAGGTCCTTTTACATAAACCTCAACAGTCTTCATACCACAATCAACAGCAGTTTTTGCAGCAGTTTCAGCAGCAGTAGCAGCTGCGAATGGTGTAGATTTTCTTGAGCCTCTAAAGCCCATCTCACCTGCAGATGCCCATGACACTGCATTACCGTTTACATCGGTAATTGTAACGATTGTGTTGTTGAAGGTTGATTGGATATGGGCAGCACCACGCTCAATATTCTTCTTCTCACGACGCTTACGTGAGCCAGTGGTCTTTTTAGTAGCCATACTTGTATCCTCCTACTTATTTCTTCTTATTTGCTATAGTCTTCTTAGGACCCTTGCGTGTACGAGCATTGTTCTTAGAAGTCTGACCTCTTACAGGAAGACCCTTTCTATGTCTTACGCCACGATAGCAACCAATTTCGATAAGTCTTTTAATGTCAAAAGCTGTATCTCTGCGAAGATCACCTTCAACTGTAAGGTTGTTAGTGATATAATCGCTGAGCTTTTTAACATCTTCTTCTGTTAAATCTCTGCAACGAGTATCAGCATCGATACCTGTTTCAGCAATTATTTTCTTTGAAGTAGTAAGACCGATACCATAAATATAGGTAAGGCCGATTTCTACTCTCTTGTCATTAGGTAAGTCAACACCTGAAATACGTGCCATTTTACAGTTTACCTCCGATTATTAGTTCAGGATTAGCCCTGACGCTGTTTGTGCTTTGGATTTTCACAGATAACCATTACTTTTCCATTGCGCTTAATTACTTTGCACTTTTCGCAAATTTTCTTTACAGAAGGTCTAACTTTCATTTTGAATATCCTCCTAAATATTTACTTTGAGCGCCAAATAATACGACCTTTAGTAAGATCATATGGTGACATCTCAATTGTTACCTTGTCACCGGGAAGAATGCGGATGTTGTTCATACGCAGTTTTCCGCTGATGTGGGCAATAATAATGTGGTCATTTTGAAGAGTTACCTTGAAAGTAGTGTTTGGTAAAACCTCAACCACTGTACCCTCAACTTCTATCATATCTGACTTTGACATCTTATACCTCGCTAATAATTCATTACGATTGATGTTATTAATTTAACTGGAATCACATTACGGCGTAATCGCCAGCAATTGATTTTAAACTTTCGTCAGGATAACCGGTCCGTTAGATGTGACTGCAATTGTATGCTCAAAGTGAGCAGCCAGCTTGCCATCAGCTGTCTTAACTGTCCAGCCGTCTGAAAGTTGTTTAACCTTATAGGTTCCCAGATTTATCATTGGTTCAATTGCCAATGTCATTCCGGGTAACAGTCTGATACCACGACCTGCGTGACCGAAGTTTGGTACGCTTGGTTCTTCATGAAGCTTGGTGCCGACACCATGACCTACATAGTCACGAACAACACCATATCCACGCTCCTCACAATATGTCTGGACTGCATTTGATATATCGCCGATTCTGTTGCCTGGAACTGCCTGTTCAATACCCTTGTAAAGACTTTCACGGGTAGTATCCATCAGCCGCTTTGCTTCGGGAGAGCAAGTCCCTGCAGCAAAAGTTGCAGCATTGTCGCCGTTATATCCGTTTTTAGCAGCACCCAAATCAATGCTGACAATGTCACCCTCACGGATTATTCTGTCAGCACTTGGGATACCGTGGATAACTTCATCATTTATAGATATACATGCGGTAGCAGGAAATCCGCCATAATTTAAAAAGTTAGGTGTTGCACCGCACTTTTTTATGAACTTATAAGCAATTTCATCAATTTCTTTTGTTGAAACACCCGGCTTTACAGCCTCGCCTGCTACCATTAATGCTTCAGCCGAAATCTGACAGGCTTCTTTCATAAGCTCTAATTCACGGCTGCTTTTCAGCACTATCATGTTAATCCTCCAATGCCTTAAAGACGAGAGCAGTTGTATCAGCAACCTCCTCCTGTCCTTCAACAATTACAAGCTTACCAAGATTCTGATAGAAATCCTTCAAAGGCTCTGTCATTTCGTGATACTCAACAAGTCTTGCCTGTACTGTTTCAGGAGCATCGTCCTTACGCTGAATTAATTCGCCGCCGCAAGCATCGCAAACACCATCAACCTGAGGCTTTTTATACTCAAGGTGATATGAATTTGCACACTTTGCACAAACACGGCGACCGCTCATTCTCTTTGTGATTTTCTCATCAGGAACTTCAATATCAACAACCTTGTCGATTTCAATTCCTGCATCCTCAAGAGCCTGAGCCTGAGGAATTGTTCTTGGAAAACCATCAAGAATAAAGCCGTTTTCACAATCTTTTTCTTTAAGTCTGTCCTTGATAATACCGATAACAACCTCATCAGGTACTAACTGACCTGCATCCATAAAGGATTTAGCCTTAAGTCCCATCTCTGTGCCGTCTTTAACAGCGGCACGGAGAATGTTACCTGTTGAAATTGCAGGGATACCGAATTTATCAACAATCTTTTCTGCCTGAGTACCTTTACCGGCACCAGGTGCACCGAGAAGAATAAGTTTCATAATTAATCTCCTTTATATTAGTCAAGGAAGCCCTTATAATGACGCATCATCATCTGTGATTCAAGCTGACGAACAGTTTCAAGAGCAACACCGCACATAATGATGAGTGATGTACCACCAAGTGAAATTGTCATACCGCCGTCTTCACCGCCCTCTGTAAGAGGAGGAATAGCGAGATCACAAATAAGTGAATATACAATCGGGAACAGTGCGATTACAGAAAGCATAAGTGCACCGATAAGTGTTAATCTTGATAATACTCTTAAAATATAATCAGATGTCGGCTTACCGGGACGAATACCAGGAATAGCACCATTATTCTTTCTTAAGTTATTTGCCATTTCAATCGGGTTGTACTGAATTGTACTGTAGAAATAAGCAAAGAAGATGATAAGCAGGAAGTATAAAATTGCATATACCCAAGAATCACCCTGGAAAGCATCAAAGAATTTCTCCCAGATGGTATCCTTGTACTTATCACTTGAAATGAACATCTGCACTGTTGCAGGGAGAGAAAGAATTGATGAAGCAAAGATTACAGGAAGTACGCCAGACATATTAACCTTAACAGGCATATGTGTTGACTGACCGCCCATCATCTTTCTGCCAACAACACGCTTAGCGTAGCTGATTGGAAGTCTTCTCTCTGAATTGTCCATGAATACGATGTAAGCTATCATCAATACGAATACAACGATTACTAACGGAACAAGAAATCTGTAAACAACACGGCCTGTATCAAGATACTGGAAGAGCTGCTTAATGAGAGTCGGGAATCTTGATACGATACCTGCGAAAAGGATAATGGAAATACCATTACCGATACCGCTGATTGTAATCTGCTCACCGAGCCACATAATAACAGCTGTGCCTGCTGTTAACACTGCGATGATAACGACTGCCTGGAACACGGCTGCAAAGCCAGTGAAAGCATCACCGTTAGCATCCATCATAAGATAATTATTTGCACGAAGATAGAAGAAGTAAGCGAGTGACTGAAGAATACCAAGACCAACTGTTACAAAACGTGTAATAGAAGCAATCTTTTTTCTGCCCTCTTCGCCTTCCTTCTGCAATCTTTCAAGTGCAGGAATTGCAACTGCAAGGAGCTGCATAATAATTGATGCATTGATGTAAGGAGTGATTGACATAGCGAAAATAGTTCCGTATGTGAAAGCACTACCTGTCATCAAACTTAAATAAGTGAGGATTGTGTTTCCCTTGCCGACACTAATTTCATCAACAATGTTGAGAAATGGTACCGGAATGACTGAACCTATTCTAAAAACGAGAATGATAAATGCAGTAAATAACAGCTTCTTACGAATTTCTGCTACCTTCCAGGCATTTACGATGGTTTTAATCATTTAGAGCACCTCCACCTTGCCACCTGCAGCTTCAATCTTAGCCTTAGCTGACTCACTGATAGCGGTTACCTTAACAGTAAGAGCCTTTGTGATTTCGCCTTTGCCGAGAACCTTAATTCCGTCAAGTGTCTTTTTGATAACACCTGCTTCAACAAGGCTCTGTGCATCTACTGTTGCACCGTCTTCAAATCTTTCATTAAGAGTTGAAACATTTACAACTGCATACTCAGTAGCGAAGATGTTGTTAAATCCTCTCTTAGGAACTCGTCTCTGAAGTGGCATCTGACCACCCTCGAAACCAGGACGTCTGCTGTAGCCTGAACGGGACTTCTGACCCTTCTGACCCTTACCGGCAGTCTTACCCTGACCTGAAGCAGTACCTCTGCCTATTCTCTTTACGCTCTTTTTAGAGCCCTCTGCAGGAGAAAGTTCATGTAATTTCATATCTGCACCTCCCCTTATTCTTCTACAACAGTTACAAGGTGAGCAATCTTAGCGATTTTACCCTGTGTCTGTGCGTTGTCCGGCTGAACTGTTACGTTGCCGATTTTACGAAGACCAAGTGAGTGGGCGGTGGCAATCTGGTCTGCTTTGCTGCCAATTAAGCTTTTTGTAAGCTTGATTTTAATATCTGCCATTGTTCCACCCTCCTTAACCTAAAATTTCCTTGGTTGACTTGCCGCGGATTGCAGCAACCTCATCAGCTGTGCGAAGCTGACTTAAACCATTGATAGCTGCTCTTACTACATTGTAAGGATTGTTTGAACGGATAGCCTTAGTTCTGATGTCCTTAATGCCGACTGTTTCAACAACGGCACGAACAGGACCACCAGCGATAACACCGGTACCCTTTGGAGCAGGCATAAGTAAAACCTCGCCGGCACCAAACTTACCCTTAATTTCGTGAGGAATTGTTGTACCTCTAAGAGCAACCTTAACTACATTTTTCTTTGCGTCTTCGATTCCCTTACGGATAGCATCAGGAACTTCACCTGACTTACCGATACCGAAACCTACAAGACCATTGCCATCACCAACAACTACAAGAGCTGAGAATTTGAAAATTCTACCACCCTTTACAGTCTTTGATACACGGTTGATAGCTACTACTCTTTCTTCAAGTTCCATTGAAGATACGTCAATCTTTGCCATAAAAATTACCCTCCTTCGTTAGAACTTCAGTCCGCCTTCACGAGCGCCGTCAGCAACTGCTGCCACACGACCGTGATATACGTAACCGCCACGGTCAAATACGCACTCTTCAATGCCCTTTGCCTTGGCTCTGTCTGCTAATGTCTTACCGACAGCCTTAGCTGCCTCAACGTTGCCGCCATACTGTGAAAAGTCCTTTTCAACTGTTGATGCTGAAGCGATTGTAACGCCTGCAACATCATCAATCAACTGCACGTAAATATTGCTGAGAGAGCGATATACGTTAAGTCTTGGACATTCAGCAGTACCGCTGATTTTACCACGAACTCTTGTGTGGCGCTTCTGTCTTGCCTTATTGGCATCCTGTCTTGAAACCATAGTATTTCACTCCTTCCCTTATTTCTTACCTGCTTTTCCTTCTTTACGGCGGATATGCTCTTCAGCATACTTGATGCCCTTGCCCTTGTAAGGCTCTGGTGGTCTTTTTTCACGAACCTGTGCCGCGAACTGACCAACCATCTGCTTATCAGCACCGCTGATTACAATAGCGTTTGCTGATGGGCATTCAACCTTAATGCCTTCAGGAGCTTCCATAATAACCTGATGTGAGAAACCGAGGTTCATTACAAGTGAATTGCCCTGCATCTGAACTCTGTAACCAACACCGTTAACCTCAAGGTTCTTCTTAAAGCCCTCTGTTACACCTGTTACCATATTAGCAACTAATGTACGGGTTAAACCATGAAGTGATCTGTTTTCTTTCTGATCGTTAGGTCTGCTAACGATTATTTCGCTGCCCTCAACACTGATAGCCATATTTGGATGAGCATCCAATGAAAGAGTTCCGTTAGGACCCTTAACGGTAACAGTGTTATCGTTGATTGTTACATCAACACCAGCAGGAATTGTAATAGGTTTTAAACCGATTCTTGACATCCTGACTGTACCTCCTTACCAAATGAATGCTAAAACTTCGCCACCAACATTTTGTTTGCGAGCTTCTCTGTCTGTCATAATGCCCTTTGAAGTAGAGATGATAGCAATACCAAGTCCCTTCATTACCTTAGGCATATCCTCAACATTTGAATACATACGAAGACCTGGCTTTGATACACGGCGAAGACCAGTGATAACCTGGCTCTTACCCTCACCATACTTAAGTGTTACACGAATAACACCCTGCTTGCCGTCTTCTACAACTTTGAAATTTTTGATATAACCTTCATCAACAAGAATCTGAGCGATTGACTTCTTCATGTTTGACGCAGGAATATCTACTGTATCGTGCTTTGCTGAATTTGCGTTACGAATTCTTGTAAGCATATCAGCGATTGGATCTGTAATATGCATTGATATTTCCTCCTTATTAGATTAGCAATTCTCGATTCTTACCAAGATGATTTCTTTACACCAGGGATTTCGCCCTTATGAGCAAGCTCTCTGAAGCAAATTCTGCAAACGCCGTACTTACGAAGATAAGCGTGAGGTCTACCGCAGATTTTGCATCTGTTATAAGCTCTTGTTGAATACTTAGCAGGCTTAGCTGCCTTAACTTTCATAGATGTCTTTGCCACGATAATCCCTCCTTACTCTGCAAATGGAGCACCCATAAGCTTTAATAACTCACGAGCCTCTTCGTCTGTGTTTGCTGTTGTTACCATGATAATATCCATACCACGAACGGTATCAATCTTATCATACTCGATTTCAGGGAAAATTAACTGCTCCTTAACGCCCATAGCATAGTTACCACGACCATCAAATGAGTTAGGGTTAATACCTCTGAAGTCACGAACTCTTGGAAGTGCGAGATTGAAAAATCTCTCAAGGAATTCATACATTCTGTCACCGCGAAGTGTAACCTTAACACCGATCGGCATACCCTCACGGAGCTTGAAGTTAGCTACTGACTTCTTAGCACGACATATTACCGGACGCTGACCAGTGATTACCTGAAGGTCTCTCATGATAGCGTCAACTACCTTTGAATTTTCACGAGCTTCACCGCAACCAACGTTGATTACAACCTTGTCAAGCTTTGGGATTTGCATAACAGATTTGTACTCAAATTTCTTCATCAGTGCAGGTGCAATCTCGCTCTTATAAGTTTCCTTTAAAGCTGCTGCCATATGTTATGTTCCTCCCTTTCTTAAAACTCGTTGCCGCATTTTTTACAAACGCGGTTTCCGTCCTTGCGGCCTACACGAGTAGCCTCGCCGCACTTAGGACATACTAATTGAACCTTTGAAGCATAAAGTGCTGACTCAGTTTCAATAAGACCACCAGGCTCACCCATCTTACGAGGCTTAACGTGCTTTGTAACAACGTTAACCTTCTTAACGATAACCTTGCCCTCTTTTGGACTTACAGCAACTACTTCGCCCTTAACGCCCTTTGACTTACCGCTGAGTACCATTACTGTATCACCGGTTTTAACAAACATTTTACTCATATCCTTGCACCTCCATTAAAGTACTTCCGGAGCAAGAGAAAGTATTTTCATATAATCTTTCTCACGCAGCTCACGAGCTACTGGTCCAAAAATACGAGTACCGCGAGGAGTCTTATCCTCTCTAATAATTACGGCAGCATTCTCGTCAAAACGAATATACTGACCGTCGTCACGACGTACACCTTTAGTTGTACGAACGATGACTGCTTTAACAACTTCGCCCTTTTTAACAATGCCACCAGGAGCTGCTTTCTTGACTGAAGCTACAATAACATCACCGATATTTGCATATCTTCTGCCTGAACCACCGAGAACTCTGATGCAGAGAAGCTCTTTAGCGCCTGTGTTGTCAGCAACTTTAAGACGACTTTCCTGTTGTATCACAGCATTTTCCTCCTTCGTACTGCAAAATAACACTTTGCTAAGTTGCAGTTATTATTTCATAATTGACTAAATTATTAAAAGACGCAAATCGTAACGATTATTTTGCCTTTTCGATGATTTCAACCACACGCCATCTCTTATCCTTGCTCATAGGACGACATTCCATAATCTGAACCTTGTCGCCTACGCCGCAGGTGTTATCCTCGTCGTGTGCCTTGTACTTAACAGTACGATTAACGATCTTGTTGTAAAGTGGATGACGAACCTTATCCTTGATTGTAACTACAACAGTTTTGTCCATCTTATCACTTGTAACAATACCTACTCTTGTTTTTCTGAGGTTTCTTTCCATTATTAGTTACCTCCTTCTTAAGAATTAGCCTTATCAAGTTCGATTTCTCTCTCAACAGTCTTGATGCGAGCGATATCTTTCTTGACAGCTTTAATTCTCATAGGGTTGTCGAGCTGATTGATTGCCTGCTGGAAATGAAGGTTGAAAAGCTCTTCTTTAAGCTCTGCAAGTTTCTTAGCTCTCTGATCTGCTGATAACGCTTTAATTTCTGATGCTTTCATTACTGCTCGCCTCCCTCTTCTTCTTTCTTAACAAACTTACATTTAACAGGAAGCTTGTTTGCAGCAAGTCTCATAGCCTCACGTGCTACCTCCTCGCTTACACCACCGAGCTCAAACATTACTCTGCCCGGCTTAACTACTGCTACCCAGTAGTCAACGTTACCTTTACCTTTACCCATACGAGTATCGGCAGGTCTTGCTGTAATAGGCTTATCAGGGAAAATTTTGATCCATACTTTACCGCCACGCTTTGTGTAACGTGTCATAGCAATACGGGCAGCTTCAATCTGTGCTGCTGTAATCCATGCCGGCTCAGTAGTCATAAGACCAAACTCACCGTAAGTAACCTTATTACCTCTTGTAGCCACACCGGTCATACGACCTCTGTGCTGCTTTCTGTGTTTAACACGCTTTGGTAAAAGCATTATCTTTTTCCTCCTTCCCTGCGATTTGACCTTCTCTTATTGTTGTTACGTGATTCACGAAGAACCTCGCCCTGGTAAATCCATGTCTTAACACCGATTTTACCATAAGTTGTGTTAGCCTCTGCAAAACCGTAATCAATATCAGCACGGATTGTCTGAAGCGGAATTGTACCTTCTTTATAAGTTTCTGAACGAGCGATTTCAGCACCGCCGATTCTACCTGAAACCATAATCTTAATACCGCGAGCACCAAGTCTCATAGTATTTCTGATAGCGCCCTTAACAGCTCTTCTGAAAGATACACGTCTTTCAAGCTGCTGAGCAACGCTCTGTGCAACGAGTGTTGCGTTTAAGTCCGGCTGCTTAATCTCAACGATGTTGATAAAAACCTCGTTAGCTTCCTTGCCGAGCTTCTTAGCACAAAGAGTCTTAAGCTTCTCAATCTCTGCACCCTGCTTGCCGATAACCATACCTGGCTTTGCACAGTGGATGTTGATTCTTACTCTCTTTGCATCTCTTTCGATTTCTACCTTTGGAACACCTGCGCCGTAGAGGGTTTTCAGTAAATACTTACGAAGATTGTAATCTTCAACAAGTGTGTCACCGAACTCACCCTTCTTTGCATACCAGCGAGAGTCCCAGTTTTTGATAACGCCGATTCTTAAACCGGTTGGATTACATTTCTGTCCCATTTAACTTTTCCTCCTCGCTTAGTCTTCCATTTCCTTAACGGTAATGGTGATGTGTGATGTTCTCTTGTTAATTCTGAAAGCTCTGCCCTGTGCTCTTGCCTGAATTCTCTTAAGAGTTGGTCCGGGAGTTGCGTTGCAGTAGCTTACTACTAATCTTGATACGTCCATATTGTTATTGTTTTCAGCGTTAGCCATTGCTGATTTAAGAACCTTCTTAACAGGCTCACAAGCAGCTTTTGGTGTGTACTGAAGAATAGCCATAGCCTTATCAACAGGCTGGTTTCTGATTAAATCAAGAACAATCTGCACCTTTCTGGGAGAGATACGGACGTAGGTTGCTTTAGCTGTTGCTTCCATAATATTTCTCCTTTCGATTACTTAGATGTCTTAGAGCCTGCATGGCCTCTGAATGTTCTTGTTGGTGCAAATTCACCAAGCTTGTGTCCAACCATATCCTCTGTAACATATACAGGAACATGTTTTCTTCCATCATGAACAGCAAAAGTGTGTCCTACGAATTCAGGGAAGATTGTTGAACTTCTTGACCAGGTCTTGATAACCTGCTTGTCACCTGAAGCATTAAGAGCTTCAACCTTTTTGTAAAGACTTTCTTCTACATAAGGTCCTTTTTTAGTACTTCTACTCATTTAATCTTCTCCTTTCTTCTTACTTACCGTTACGACGGCGAACGATCATCTTATTAGATGCCTTCTTCTTGTTACGTGTCTTATAACCAAGAGCAGGCTTGCCCCAAGGTGTGCAAGGACCAGGACGACCGATAGGTGACTTACCTTCACCACCACCGTGTGGATGGTCATTCGGGTTCATTACAGAACCACGAACTGTAGGTCTCCAACCCATATTGCGCTTACGACCTGCTTTACCGATTTTAACATTAGCGTGGTCAGTGTTGCCAACAACACCAACTGTTGCCATACAATCTCTCGGTACATTTCTTAACTCGCCTGAAGGTAATCTGAGGAGTGCATAAGGACCCTCAAGCGCCATTAACTGAGCACTGTTACCTGCTGAACGAGCAAGCTGAGCACCATTACCAGGATAAAGCTCAACGTTGTGTACGATTGTACCAACAGGCATATCCTTTAATGCAAGTGCATTACCTGCAACGATGTCTGCGTTTGGACCTGCCATTACTGTGTCGCCAACCTTAAGACCTTCAGGAGCTGTGATATAGCTCTTTACGCCATCCTCATACTGAATGAGAGCGATATGTGCGCTTCTGTTTGGATCATATTCGATTGTTTTAACAGTTGCAGGAATATCGAACTTGTTTCTTTTGAAATCAATTACACGATACTTTCTTCTGTTTCCGCCGCCACGATGACGAACTGTGATTCTTCCGTAAGAGTTACGACCTGATTTTTTGCTGAGTGGCTCAAGCAAAGATCTTTCAGGAGCAACCTTAGAGAGAGAAGAATAATCAGTTACTGACATATTTCTCCTTGAAGGAGTAGTCGGCTTATAATTCTTAATTGCCATTTCTTTTCTCCTTTCCGGATAACTTTGCGAAAGGATGGCACCTTTCATACCTCATCATCCGAAATAATTAAACTCTATACTATTATATATAGGGATTTGATTACATCATATCGTTGAAGAACTCAATTTCCTTTGAATCCTCAGTAAGGGTTACGATAGCCTTTTTCCAAGATGGAGTGTAGCCAACGTTCATACCCTGACGACGCTGTCTGCCACGAACGTTGATTGTGTTAACCTTAGCAACCTTTGTGCCTGGGAAAACAGTTTCGATTGCCTTAGCAATCTCAATCTTGTTAGCGTCCTTAGCAACCTTGAAAGTATACTTCTTAACCATAATGCCCATCATTGATTCCTCAGTGATGATTGGCTTAAGAATAATATCCTGAGCAGTTTTCATTATGCGTATACCTCCTCAATTTTCTTTGCTGCATCCTTGAGAACTACGAATGAATCGCAATTAAGAATGTCGTAAACACAAAGTGTATTTACTGTAACAACCTTAACGCCCTCAATGTTGCGAGCACTCTTGTAAATCTTCTCATCGCTCTCTGCAGTAACGATAAGAGTTTTCTTAGCTGCCTTAAGCTTTGTGAGCATCTCAACCATAGCCTTTGTCTTGATTGCCTCAAGCTCAACCTTGTTGATTACCATCATTTCTTCAGCAGCAACCTTTGTTGAAAGTGCAGACTTCATAGCAAGTCTTTTAACTTTCTTATTAAGGTTAACCTTATATTTTCTTGGCTTTGGACCAAGAGCAATACCACCGTGTGTCCACTGTGGGCTGCGAGTTGAACCCTGTCTTGCACGACCTGTGCCCTTCTGTCTCCAAGGCTTTGCACCGCCACCGCTTACTTCTGAACGAGTGAGAGTTGACTGTGTGCCCTGGCGCTGATTAGCAAGATAGCTAACAACAGCAAGATGCATTGCATTAGCATTTGGCTCAATGCCGAATACTGAATCTGCAAGTTCTAATTTTGAAGTTTTCTTACCTTCCTGGTTGTAAACCTGAACCTGTGCCATTTTAATCTCTCCTTTCGTTAAGCTTTAACTGCGTCTGCAATTACAACAATTCCGCCCTTAGGACCAGGGATTGCACCCTTAATTGCGATAAGGTTGTTTTCAGCATCAACCTTAGCAACTGTTAAGTTCTGAACTGTTACTGTTTCGTGACCATAATGACCAGCCATCTTCTTACCCTTGAATACTCTTGAAGGGCTTGAGCAAGCACCAAGTGAGCCTGCATGACGGTGGTTAGGACCTGTACCGTGTGTCATTCTCAATCTTGAGAAGTTCCAACGCTTGATTGCGCCTGCAGTACCATGACCCTTGCTTGTTCCTTTAACGTCAACAACTTCGCCAACCTCGAAGATGTCAGCCTTGATGATGCTGCCAACCTCGATACCCTCGATGCTGTCAAGACGGAACTCTTTAAGTGTTTTCTTAGGAGCTACATCAGCCTTGTCGAAGTGACCCTTCATCGGCTTGTTTACTCTTGATACTTTCATATCACCAAAGCCAACCTGGATTGCTTCGTAGCCGTCGTTCTCCATTGTCTTAATCTGTGTTACTGCACAAGGACCAGCTTCAACAACTGTTACCGGAATAACCTTGCCAGCCTCGTCGAAAATCTGTGTCATGCCGATTTTCTTGCCGATAAGACCTTTTTTCATAACTTTATTTCCTCCTTTGGTTATTGGTTGGGATTCACACCCAACATGACCTCAGCCTTGATTAGAGCTTGATTTCAATCTCTACGCCAGCTGGGAGCTCAAGACTTGTCAGAGCCTCAACAGTTTTGTTTGATGGTCTGAGAATGTCGATGAGTCTTTTGTGTGTTCTCTGTTCGAACTGCTCACGGCTGTCCTTATACTTATGAACAGCACGAAGAATTGTTACCTTCTCAATCTCTGTTGGAAGTGGAATCGGACCGCTGACCTGAGCACCGGTTCTCTTAGCTGTCTCAACAATCTTCTCTGCTGCCTGATCAACTAAGCTGTGATCGTAGCCTTTGAGTCTGATTCGAATTTTGACTTTACTTGCTGCCATGTTATTTCCTCCTGAAAAATTATGGTGCGAGCTCCGATATTTTCACCACGCTCCCCCGTGTTTCAATCCGTTCTTTAAATTAAACCGAATGATTAAATTTCATTCGGGCAGAAAAACACGCATAAAATCAGTGTTCGCAAGTCACTGACTGCATAGTTACCTATCGGTGATTGTCGCCCGGTTTAAAATCGGACATACTCCGCTGAAATTACCACTTGGGTTAGTAGTGCAACCTCCAGCATCATCGCATATCTAAGTTGGTGAAAGTCATATTTGTATATAAATATATAATAAACCCTTTCACACGCTCATTTATTATATATAAATAGAGTGTCAATGTCAAGTGAAAAGTTAAATTTTTTTAAACTTTTTTACCATTTTTTATATTGTGCAGTTTTAACGAATTTCAAATCTAAAATTCTGTAAAAATGCACAAACATAAAAAAGAGGTGCAAGCGACTGAATATCCGCTCACACCACTATATATAGTTTACACTATTCAAAATATATTTGATTAAATGTGTACATTGACTTGACATCATCAGAATTGACATCAATCTCAGTTAATGTACAACTTGGTATAATTTCAGCTGGTCTGCCTGCATTATAACCACTCACACTGCTCAGCTGATAATATCTGTCATTATAAAATGAACACATATTGTTACCATGCTGATGAGAGCAGGACAGCAACGTAATATTTTCATTACCGCTTACTGCATCGTCAAATAGCACATTTTCATCTATCTCTGCATAATTGTTGTTATCATACATTCTGTAATTATCATAAGCCTCTCCATTCTCGTAAGCTGCCTTAAACTGCGGTGTTGGCATATGAAAAAATACACTGGTCTTGACATTTCTGCTATCAACACCACCAAGAAGCCAGTTTATCTGACTTTCCTTAATATAATCATAGCCACCGATTGCTCTGATTTTTCTGGAATTAGAATCCATAACAGCAATAGAGTGAGCAAGCTTATTCTGATAATACAAATCTATAAAGAATTGCATTGAGCCGTCTGTGTCCTTGCTGTTTCCGCAAATGAAATTACTGTACCCCATCAAATATGTGATAACATCTTCATTTTCGCCATCAATCTCGCAATCATTATTTCCAGGTGCGAAGGTCCATGGAATATTATAGCTTTGAATCAATTTCGTAAAATTGCCGATAGCTTGTAATTTATCATATTCAGGTGAAAGATTGAATCCTTCAACCAGGTCACCATTAACTATTATCAGATCACAAGGTGTACTGTCCAGAACTCTTTTAATGCCGCCAAGAGTTTTCACATCATTTTCACAAACACCATTTAAAAAGTGAGTATCATTAATTTTAAGGACTCTGAATTTTCCGTCTTCTGCAATATTGAGATTTATATTTTCTTTTGTATATATTTCTTCATATGAGATAGGACTATCATTATCCAGCTTATTGCAGTTAAAGCGATAAAGAACATAGCTGCTGAAGCCGACTGCAAAAATCAATACAATTGACAACAATGACAGAATTATTTTTTTAACTTTACTCTTCATAAATCATCACTCCTCAACATAATTCTATAAAATGTAACTGTCTATGTCAAGAAATAATAATTTATTTTGATATATATTATGCCCCCGGTCGCATTGAAAGCTTGAGCTTATCTGCAATCATAGCAATAAACTCAGAATTAGTCGGCTTTCCTCGCTGTGACTGAATTGTGTAACCGAAATATGATGAAAGCACATCAACATCTCCTCTGTCCCAGGCAACCTCAATAGCATGTCTGATAGCTCTTTCAACCCTTGATGCAGTTGTGTCATACATTTTAGCAACTGTTGGGTAAAGCAGCTTTGTTACAGAGCCAAGCATTTCAGCATCATCGACAGCTAATTTGATTGATGTTCTGAGATACTGATAGCCCTTAATATGAGCAGGCACACCGATCTGACGCATAATATCTGAAATAACAACATCTATATCGCCTGTTATATCGTTGTCACCGCTCTTTCTTGCTTTTTCATTTTTCCAGTTAGAAAGTCGGATTATTCTTTTTGCAACTGATTCAGGATTAACGGGCTTTATAAAATAGTAATCCGCACCAGCATTAATTATCTGCTCCTCAAAGTCCTGTGAATCCATAGAAGATAGTACAATTACCAATGGTTTTTCACTAAGGGACGATTCAATATGCTCAAGCACATCAATTGCATCACTGTTTGCCATAAAGGCATCCATCAATATAACATCAATGTGTTGTGTGTCGACGATTGACATAACTCTGCCACCATCCTTTTTGCAAAGCAGAACGTCATAACCTGCTGTTTTCAAAGTTTTTTGACATTCCCTGCCAAAGTGTGCCGAATCATCAGCTATTAACACCTTAATGTTGTTTTTCATTGAAAAACCTCCCTTGTTTAATTCTTCCATATTTTACCACTTGTGAATTAAATTTGCAAGTATTTTTCACAAATTATTTTATTATTTTTTCACATTGCGAGTTATGCGACAGTATTAGACTCCTCGAGCATTTTTTCGGCAAATATTCCGTAGCCTTTTTCGGGATTATCAACAATAACGTGAGTCAAAGCACCAACAAGCTTTCCATTCTGAATAATAGGCGAGCCGCTCATTCCCTGAACAATGCCGCCTGTCTTTGAAATCAGGTTTTCGTCCACCACTTTAATGACCATATTTTTCTCCTGACTGTCACGATATGAAACCTTTACTATTTCCACTGTATAAAGCTGCGGTCCGCTGCTGTCAAGAGTGCAAATTATCTGAGCCTGTCCCTTTTCAACCTCCTGGGCGGGTGCTACCTTATATTCGCTTCTCTTATCGGTATTGCAGATATATTTGCCATATATTCCGCTTAAACTGTTTGTTGTTAAAGAGCCTATTTTATTATTAGTAAAGTCACAGCAGATTGAACCTGCTTCGCCGTTGCTGCTTTTGTAAAGCTTTGTAACGTTAGCCTCGACAGCCTCACCCTCTAATATCGGCATAATCTCATTAGTATCAACATCCGTTATAGGATGACCGAGAGCAGCAAAGGAGCTGTTTGAGGGATTATAAAAGGTTATTGTGCCTATGCCTGCAGTTGAGTCACGCACCCAGATGCCGACCTTGTATGCACCTTCACTTTTGGAATAAACAGGTGTAAGGCTGAAGGTTTTGTAATTGCCGTTTCTTTTAACCTTGATTCTGTATGGCTTTCCGTTGTTATCATTAAATATTTCCTCAACCTCATCCGAAGTGGTTGTTTTAATGTCATTGATGCTGACAATTATATCTCCCTTTTCAAGTCCTGCCTCCTTGGCAGGATTGCTTTTGCCGTTATCACCCTCAACATCTCTTGTACCCACAACTATAACACCGTCAGTGTAGAGCTTAATACCAAAGCTTTCGCCGCTTACTGCAACGCTCTGCTCCTGATTATAGCTTAGTCTGGCAGTTTTGACAGGTATGACACCGAAAAGTTTGATATCACCCTCAACCTCTGAAACGGGACGGCTTCGCTGAAAATCAACCTGCTCATCCTCATTCAGA
>DBFOUY010000037.1:0-3621 GCA_048365975.1 Eubacterium sp. | reverse complement strand
GTATTTTTCAAGCTTGTATTCAAATGCAGATAACATTTCATCTCTTAAAGCTGACAAAACATCATTTTTGTTTTCAAAAAAATCGGTATAATCTGCCAAAATACTTTCATTTGAAATGTAATCAAGTCTTTGTGCTTCATATTCCAGACGTTTTGTTATGCAGTAAAGCATTTTGTTTTCTGCTGATTCTGTAAATTTCATCAGCTCATTAATGTCAGGCACTGCTTTTTCTGCCGCAGCACTTGGTGTTTCTGCTCTTAAATCTGCAACAAAATCGCAGATTGTAAAATCAGTTTCATGACCGACTGCTGAAATAATCGGCTTTCTGCATTCAAAAACAGCCCTTGCAACTGTTTCAGTGTCGAAAGCCCATAAATCTTCTAAAGAGCCGCCGCCTCTTCCGACA
Source organism: Eubacterium sp. (assembly GCA_048365975.1). Lineage (GTDB taxonomy): Bacteria > Bacillota > Clostridia > Oscillospirales > Acutalibacteraceae > Eubacterium_R. The sequence goes on along the minus strand of DBFOUY010000037.1, from coordinate 3,215 downwards.
ATAATGACATCAATATCATCAATACTGTCAAGAAGTCTGATAGATTTAACAATATCCTCAGGTGCAGAATCACCCTGAACAATTGTAGGTGCAATAACAAGCTCGGCAATCGGATATCGTCTTTTGATTATATTCTTTATATCTTCAATTGCAGCACCCATATTTGATGTTGCAACACCTATTTTTTCAGAATATTTCGGAATTGATTTTTTATGTGATAAATCAAATAATCCTTCCTTTTCAAGTTTTTCTTTAAGCTGTTCAAAGGCAATACTCAATGAGCCTATACCGTCAGGCTGCATATCCTCAATATAAAGCTGATATACACCATCCTTCTCATAAGCGGAAATTCTGCCGCGGCAGATAACACTCATACCATCCTCTGGCTTAAATTTAAGTCGTGATGCGTAGGATGAAAACATAACTGCTTTAAGCTGACAATTACTGTCTTTAAGAGTAAGATACATATGCCCGCTTTTATAGTAATGCTTGAAATTGCTGATTTCACCCTTAATATAAATTGTTCTGAGGATCTTATTTTCATCAAGTATTGATTTGATATATGTGTTTAGCTGAGTTACTGTAATAACGTTCATTTTCTGTCTTTCAGGTAGGCATAGATTGCAACACCGCAGGCATTATCACAGCTTAAATCCGGCTTTGCAAAATATGCATTATACTTTTTGGTTATCTGGTTTCTTATAATGGTATTAGACATAACACCACCGACAAACATTATCGGCAGCTTACCATACTTATCAATAATACGATGTGTCATTTCATCAATTGAATTCGCTATATATGTAAGAACAAATTTAGAGATGCTTTCCTTACTCTCTCCATTTGCAAACATATATCTGGCCTTGTTTTCAACACCCGAAAGCGAGCAATCGAGATCATTCATTGACGGCTTGATTTTATATTCCTTATCACTCAGAAGAGATAACCTGTCAATCTCTTTGCCACACGGGAAGGTAAGTCCCATCATAACCCCTGCCCTGTCAATAGCCTGTCCGGCCTTCAGGTCACTGCTCTGTGCAATTATTTCAGCGGTTATAATCTCATCACTGTCAGGTTTAACAAGAAGTGCCTCCGTCGTTCCGCCGCTTATATGAAAAGCGATAAAAGGCTCATTAATTAAATCCATCCTGTCTATCGAATAAAGTCCTGCAAGTATATGCCCTACCTGGTGAGATGTTCTGTAAAGCGGAGCACCTGAAAAGCTACTGACACCGACAGCGTTGTTAATACCCACTAAAAAGCACGGCATATAGCTGCCGTCAATATTTCTTGGTCTGGAGCTTACTGCGACAGAATTTATATTTTTATTTTTGATTTCAATGCTATCAATCAGCTCAGGCATATTAACTGTATGCTGAAAAACAGTATCATTTTGCCTCAGTCCTCTTTCGCCTGCTTTAACAGTAAGAAGCTTTCGCTTATTAATCATATTCTCACCGTCAAACACTGCAACAGAGGTTGTATAGTTGCTTGTATCAAAGCCTATGTACATAATACTTATTCTCCACGGCTTATTGCACCGAGTACACCATTAATGAATGATGCATCATCCTTGGTGGAATATTTTTTAGCAAGCTCAACTGCCTCATTTATTGCAACATTATCAGGAACAGAATCGACATATTTCATTTCGTAAACTGCAACATACAGTATGGCAATAGTCACCTTCGGCAGTCTGCTCAGCTTCCATGATTTAAGAAATCCGCTTATAAGCTCGCTAAACTCTTCTTTATGCTCTCTTACTCCCTGCGATATTTCTTTTGCATAATCGCACACCTCTTCAACATTTTCACTGTAAAGGTCAATAAGTTCGTCCATATCATCATTTGATGTAAACAGATTTTCAAATGTCAGGAAAAAGCCCTGTTCTCTCATTTCACTTCTTTTCATAAATATATTTAACTCCTAAAAAGAAAGCCGACAAAATATTAATTTGCCGGCAAGAATTGTTAATCTTCAGTTTCACAAGGTTCGTCGGTGCCTGACGGCTCCTCAAAATCAATTCCGGCAACAATAACATTTACTTTGTTTACTAATTTACCTGTCATATTCTGCACAGACTCCTTGACAGATGTCTGCACCTTAGTAGCAACAGCCTGAAATTTTTTGCCTGGTGCAATATTAATGTAAATGCTGATTGAAAAATCATCGCCGTCCTGCATTAATCTGACAGGACTCATTACCTTTAAACTACCCTGCTTAATGGTGCTGACTACATCAACCGGTCCGCTGTGGAAGGACGATACACCGTCAACATCTTTAGCAGCATTTATGGCAATTGAAGCTACAACCTCATCTGAAATTACAAGCTCACCCATAGAGCTTTTTGATTGAATCTCCATAATAATGCCTCCTTATTTTTTAATAGTATAACATATTATGAATAAATATACAAGTTATTTTGACTGAATTATTGTAACATCTTCAAAGGAGCAGCCAAGCTGACTTGTCGCTATCTCTTTAATCTGCAGAATTATCGTATCTGTTAAATCCTCAACATCAACAATTATATCTATCTTATTGGAAGTTTCATTGATGATTGCAAGACAGTTGTTAATTCCCTTTGCAGTAACAAGAGTTTCAATTTTGTTTTCGATAGTAATATTATCGCTTATTTTTGCTATTTTATCAGCAGCATCTTTCTGAGCTTCTTTATTTTCAGTCTGTGAGTCAACAATTTTCTGAAGCTTTTCAAGGCTTGCATCTCTTGCTGTCTGTCTGTCAATCCTTGCTGATGAGAAATAGCTGCTTTCTGTTGTTTTCTCTGTTGTGGCATCCACATAGGTAGCTTCACCGAGAATTTTCTCCTTTGCTGAAGAAATTGTGCTCACTTTGCTTGAAATGTCACTGTTTTCCCAGTACCAGTTTCCGACAACACCGACGGCAAGCAACAGAGCAAAGCAGGAAATTGCTATTCTTGTTTTTTTAGCCTTTTTGTTGGCAAAGTCAGAATCTGTGAATGGTTGATTTTCAATGTTTTCTTTTTTATTTTTTTTCATAAGATCACCTTTTATTATTTTAATTTTGAAACTGATACTCTGTTAGCCGGTATATTAAATAAGGCTGTTACAGCTTCTATTATTTTTTCTTTAGTAACAATATCATCACCACCACTGCAAACTACTGTAACACCCTGTACCTGCGGTAAATACTCCTTCAGAAGAACAGGAGCTTCACCTGAGGATGCGTCATAA
>DBFOUY010000036.1:0-3555 GCA_048365975.1 Eubacterium sp. | reverse complement strand
ACATTCTTTTGAATTGCAAAATGCTTGATACAATATGTGATGTATTGATTAATGGCAAGCTGTTATTTAAAGGCGACAACTGCTTTAAGGCATACAGCCATTCAATAAAAGATTTTGTTCAAACAGGAGCTAATGAGCTTCGTATAATTTTTCATTCACCTGTAAATTATGTCAGAAAAAAATATGAAGAGTCCCCCACCCCTGTAAACTCAAATGGTCAGAACGGCATTGTTCATATAAGAAAGCCTCAATGTCATTTCGGGTGGGACTGGGGTCCTGTTCTGCCATGCAGCGGTATTACAAGGGATATTGAGATTGAATTTGTTGAAAGCGGCAGAATTAATTATCTTTCGGTTACTCAGACTCACGACGATAATGTAACAGTAAGCGTAAATGCTGACTTAACAATGTATAACGATGATGCTGAATGCTTTATTTCTCTTGAAACACCTGACGGCGATATAATGCAGCACTGGGGAAACAGCAATGATTTTGTTATTGAAAATCCTCAGCTTTGGTGGACAAAGGAGCTTTCAGGCAGTGACGAGCAGCCGTTATATAAGGTAAGAGCAGTAATAATTAACAATGACGGAAAGGAAATTTGTGCCGAAGAAAAGAAAATCGGATTAAGAACTATTGAGCTTAATCGTGAGCGTGACACATACGGACAGAACTTTCAATTCAAATTAAACGGCGTGCCGCTCTTCATCAAGGGTGCAAACTACATTCCTCCTGACAGCTTTATAACACGTTTCAGAGAAAAAGAACTTAATTATCTTCTTGACGCTGTTCAGTTTTCAAATATAAATATGCTGAGAATCTGGGGCGGTGGTTATTATGAAAGTGACAGCTTTTATGAAGCTTGCGACAGAAGAGGTATTTTAATCTGGCAGGATTTTCAGTTTGCCTGTCAGGCATATCCTTTCTTTGACAATGAATTTTTAGGCAATGTCAAGAAAGAGGTAGAATACAACGTTAAAAGGCTCAATCATCATCCTTCACTGGCTGTATGGTGCGGTAACAATGAAATTGAAGATATGCATATGTCATGGGTACATATGACAAAATATGTTGACTGGACAGAAAAATTCTTTTATGACATTCTTGAGCCTGAAATCAGAAAGTATGATAAGCAAACGCCTTATACACAGGGCTCACCTATAGGAATTTCTCACAACAAGGGTGTAAGCTCTGACAATGTCGGCGACACTCACCTTTGGGGTGTATGGCACGGACTCAAGCCTATGAATTATTACCGCAAGCGTATGACACGCTTCTGCAGTGAATTCGGCTTTGAAAGTCTGCCTGATATTAAGGCGATCAGAAGATTTGCACAGCCGTCAGATTATAATCTTAACAGTGATGTTTTCAAAGCACATCAGAAATGCGACAGCGGTAACGACAAAATGGTTTACTATATTGCATCACGTTTTGATTTGCCCAAGAGATTTGAAGATTATATTTATCTGTCACAGGTAACACAGAACGAATGCATTGCTGATGCCACTGAGCACTGGAGAAGAAATAAGGGCAGATGCAACGGCTCAATGTACTGGCAGTTCAATGACTGCTGGGGTGTGTGCTCCTGGTCAAGTATTGACTACTACGGCAACTATAAGGCACTGCAATATGGTGCAAGACATTTTAATGCTCCCCTGTCGGTTTCTATTGAGGATACAAAAGAATCAATCAGAATATTTGTGCTCAATGACCTTAATGAAAATCAGGCGGTTGAAGCAGAATACTGTATTTTTGATTTTGAAAAGGGCATTCTTGAAAAACACAGAACAGATGTTGATATTAATGCTCTTGAAAACAGAAAGATTTTTGTACTGGATGTAAATGAAATCAAGAGGGTTCATGATTACAGAAAAACAGGAATCTGCGCAAGACTTTATAAAAACGGAGAGCAGATTAATCAGAAGGTCGTTCTCCTTGACAGTGAGAAAAATCTTTGTCTGCCGAAAGCGAAGCTTAAAACAAAAATTACCATTGAGGACAGACAGTTAAGATTAACTATCAAAACAGATAATTTTGCAAGACTTGTTAAGGCGGAAAGCAACCGCTCCTCAAATCCATTCAGTGATAATTTCTTTGATATTCTTCCGAACGAAGAAAAGGAAATCACCATTGCACCAGACAAGGCAATGAGAATAAGAGAGCTTGCTGAAAGTATAAGGGTTTACAGCCTCAGCGATATAAAATTTGACTGTTGTAAACTAAACTCAATCAAAAATCAGCTCAAGGTTTATCTTTCACCTGTTAACATAGGTAACGCAGTCTACCACGGCAAGCTTTCTAAAGATGTTAAGTTCTAAACAAAAAACACTTCCCGGATGGGAAGTGTTTTTTTCATATATTGATGTATTTTATTAATACATTCCGCCGCCCTGTGCTGCTGCCATAGCTGCTGCCTGAGCTGCATCAGCCTGAGGGTCTTTAATATCTGTAACAAGGCTTTCGGTTGTAAGCACCATTGCAGCAACTGAAGCCGCATTCTGAAGTGCTGAACGAGTAACCTTAGCAGGGTCAACAATACCCTCTTCAATCATATCGCAATACTCACCAGTTGCAAAGTTAAGACCATAGCCTGTTTTGTTTGATGTCTTGATTTTATCAACAATAACAGAGCCTTCTGCACCTGCATTGAGAGCAATCTGTCTTACAGGCTCCTCAAGTGCCTTGATAACAATTGCAACACCTGTCTTGAAATCAGCATCGTCTGTATCAAGAAGAGCCTCAACAGCAGGGATTGCATTGATAAGGGCAACGCCGCCGCCTGCAACAATACCCTCTTCAACTGCAGCCTTTGTTGCAGCAAGAGCATCTTCAATTCTGAGCTTTTTCTCCTTCATCTCTGTTTCAGTAGCAGCACCAACCTTGATAACTGCAACACCACCTGCAAGCTTAGCAAGACGCTCCTGAAGCTTTTCTCTGTCAAAGTCTGATGTGCTGTTGTCAATAGCAGTCTTAATCTGACCAACTCTGTTTCTGATTTCGTCAGCATCACCTGCACCGTCAACAATGATAGTATTTTCTTTAGTTACCTTAACCTGACGAGCTTTACCAAGCATAGCCATTGTTGCATCCTTAAGTTCTAAGCCAAGGTCACTTGTGATAACCTGACCGCCTGTAAGGATTGCAATATCCTGAAGCATATCCTTTCTTCTGTCGCCAAAGCCCGGAGCTTTAACACATACGCAGGTGAATGTTCCACGAAGCTTATTGAGAAGGATTGTCTGAAGAGCCTCGCCCTCAACATCCTCAGCAACGATAACGAGCTTCTGACCTGACTTGAGAACAGCCTCAAGAAGAGGAAGAATATCCTGAACAGTTGAAATCTTTTTATCAGTAATGAGAAGCATTGCATCGTCAATAACTGCTTCCATTTTATCAGTATCTGTTACCATATAAGGTGAGATGTAGCCACGGTCAAACTGCATACCCTCTACAACTTCACATACAGTATCAGCAGTCTTTGACTCCTCAATTGTGATAACACCATCAGCTGAAACCTTATCCATAGCATCAGCAATAAGAGCACCTACATTACTC
>DBFOUY010000035.1:0-6832 GCA_048365975.1 Eubacterium sp. | reverse complement strand
TTGACAGCTATACTGAGGATGAGCTTTTGGCATATATCAAAAACGGCACTGATGACAGACTGTTTGCGATTGCACAGCTTATACGCCTCGGTGTTGATTTAATCAGAATTTACAATGCTACAAAAATTGATATGTTCTTCCTTGAAAAATTTAAGAACATTGTTGATTTTGAGTCAGTGCTCAAAGAAAATAACGGCGATATACAGACTCTTAAGGATGCTAAAAAAATCGGCATGAGCGATGAGTATATCGGCAGTGTATGGGGCTTGAGTCAGGCAGATGTATTTAATATGCGTAAGGATAATAGCATTTTCCCTGTATACAAAATGATTGATACCTGTGCATCTGAGTTTGATTCTTATGTGCCTTATTTTTACTCAACCTATGAGGAAGAGAATGAAAGCATAATTTCAGATAAAAAGAAAATTATAGTTCTCGGTTCAGGTCCCATCCGTATCGGTCAGGGTGTTGAATTTGACTATTCAACAGTTCACGCTATCTGGTCAATCCGTGATGCAGGCTATGAGGCTATTATCATCAACAATAACCCTGAAACAGTTTCAACTGACTACACAACATCTGATAAGCTTTATTTTGAGCCTCTAACTGTTGAGGATGTCATGAATATTATTACCCTGGAAAAGCCTGAGGGTATTGTTGTATCTCTCGGCGGACAGACTGCAATCAACCTTGCACCGCCTCTTGATGCTCTCGGTGTTCCGATTATCGGCACAGATGTTGCTGCTATCGACAGGGCAGAAAACCGTGACAGCTTTGAAAAGGTTATGGAGGAGCTTGGTATTCCTCAGCCTAAGGGACTTGCTGTTACAGATATAGAAGAGGGTGTGCGTGTTGCCGAAAGTATCGGCTATCCTGTTCTTGTTCGTCCGTCATTTGTTCTCGGCGGACGTGCAATGCAGATTGTTGCAAATGAGGAATCACTTCGCCACTATCTGCAGACAGCCGTTGAAATCAATACAGAGCAGCCAGTTCTTGTTGATAAGTATATTATGGGTAAGGAACTTGAGGTTGATGCTATCTGTGACGGCACAGATGTATTCATCCCCGGTATTATGGAGCACGTTGAGCGTACAGGAGTTCACTCAGGTGACTCAATCTCCGTTTATCCTACCTTCTCTGTTCCTCAGTCAGTTAAGGATAAAATCCTTGATTACACAGTTAAGCTCGGCAAAGCAATAGGCATTATTGGTCTTTATAATATTCAGTTTATTGCCGACGATAATGACGATGTCTTTGTTATTGAGGTTAACCCTCGTTCTTCAAGAACAGTTCCGTTCCTCTCAAAGGCAACATCAACACCTATGGCTCATATTGCCACACAGGTTATTCTCGGTCACTCATTAAAGGAGCAAGGTATAACAGAGGTTTATCCTAAGGAAAAGAACCGCTGGTATGTTAAGGCACCTGCCTTTTCATTCTCGAAGCTTAAGGGAATGGACACATACCTTTCACCTGAAATGAAATCAACAGGTGAGGCTATCGGCTATGATAAATCACTCACAAGAGCACTTTATAAGGCAATTCAGGCATCAGGACTGAATGTTGCAAACTACGGCACAGTGCTTGTTACAATTGCAAATCAGGACAAGCCGAGGGCACTGCCTCTTATTAAGCGTTTCTATGAGCTTGGCTTTAATATTGAGGCTACTGAGGGTACAGCAATGTATCTTAAGGAGCATGGCATAAGAACACGTGTCCGTCAGAAGCTTACACTTGATGAAAGTGATGAAATTCTTATGGCACTGCGTCAGGGTCATATTGCATATGTTATCAACACAATTGACATCAACGCAGGTGATTCCCACTCAGACGGCAGTGAAATCCGCAGAGCAGCAGTTGAGAATAATGTAACAATGTTTACATCACTTGATACAGTCAAGGTACTGCTTGATGTTCTTGAAGAAATTACACTCGGTGTTTCAACCATTGACGCCGACTGACTTTACAGGTAATAGCTATGTATAAACAAAACATTTATAAAATTTTATCTAATAAAAAAATTGCTAAAGATGTTTTTGAAATGGTGCTGGAGGGTGATACTCAGTATATCACTGCTCCGGGGCAGTTCATCAACATTCAGCTTGACGGCAAGTTTTTAAGACGACCCATATCTGTTTGTGATTATGACGATACAACTGTCACAATTATTTATAAGGTTGTGGGCGAGGGCACTGAAATGATGTCGGCTATGACTGAAGGCGAAAGCCTTGATGTTCTTACAGGTCTTGGAAACGGCTACGATGTTTCGCAGGGCACAAAACCTATGCTTATCGGCGGTGGTGTTGGTGTTCCTCCTATGTATAATCTTTGTAAAAAGCTTATTGCAGCAGGTCAGAAACCGGTGGTAATTCTTGGCTTTAATACTAAGGACGAGATTTTTTATGAGGATGAGTTCAGGGCACTTGGCGCAGAGGTGCGTGTTACTACAGCTGACGGCTCATATGGTATTAAAGGTTTTGTAACAGATGCATTTGCCGACGATTATGATTATTTCTACACCTGCGGTCCTATGCCTATGTTCAAAGCAATTGAGGCAAAGGTAACCACATCAGGTCAGTACAGCTTTGAGGAGCGTATGGGCTGCGGCTTCGGTGCTTGTATGGGATGCAGCTGCAAAACAAAATACGGCAACAAAAGAATTTGCAAGGATGGTCCTGTTTTAGTGAGGGAGGAGATTATATGGTAGATTTGTCTGTTTGCCTTGCAGGTATGAATATGGACAATCCTGTTGTTCCTGCATCAGGCACCTTCGGCTTCGGTAAGGAGTTCAAGGATTTTTATGATATAAATATCCTCGGCTCATTCTCCTTCAAGGGTACAACAAAGGACGCTCGCTTCGGCAATCCTACACCGAGAATTGCAGAGTGCGCCTCAGGTATGATTAATGCAGTAGGTCTGCAAAATCCCGGTGTTCATCATGTTATTGAATACGAGCTGCCTGAAATGAAAGAATATTTCCATAAGCCTGTTATTGCAAATGTTTCAGGCTTCAGTGTTGAAGATTATGCATATACCTGTCAGCTCCTTGATAAAGAAGAGCAGGTTGGTATTTTAGAGGTTAATGTTTCCTGCCCTAATGTTCACGGCGGCGGAATGAGCTTCGGCACATCACCTGAATGTGCGGCAGATGTTACAAAAGCAGTCAAGGCTGTTACATCAAAGCCTGTGTTTATCAAGCTTTCACCTAATGTAACTGATATTGTTTCAATTGCTAAGGCTTGTGAGGAGGCTGGTGCTGATGGCATTTGCCTTATTAACACAATGCTCGGTATGCGTATTGACCTTAAAAGACGTCAGCCTGTTATTGCTAATAAAATGGGCGGATTCAGCGGTGATGCTATATTCCCTGTGGCTGTCAGAATGGTATATCAGGTGGCAAAAGCCTGCAATATTCCTGTTATGGGCTGCGGCGGTGTATCAACTGCCAAGAACGTTATTGAAATGATGATGGCAGGTGCAACAGCAGTTCAGGTGGGTGCTGCAAATCTTGTTAATCCATATGTTTGTAAGGATATAATCGAGGCTTTACCGCAGGAGTGCGAAAAGCTCGGTATAAATAAATTAAGTGATATAATAGGAGTGGTTGATTAATGGGTAAGGACGTTATTATTGCCTGTGACTTTTCATCAGCAGAGGATACTTTCAATTTCCTTGATAAGTTCACAGAAGAAAAACCATTTGTTAAAATCGGTATGGAGCTTTACTATGCTGAAGGTCCGTCAATTGTTAAGGAGATTAAGAAGAGGGGACATAAGATTTTCCTTGACTTAAAGCTTCACGATATTCCGAATACAGTAAAAAAATCAATGGCAGTGCTTTCAAAGCTTGACGTTGATATGACTAACCTTCACGCAGCAGGTACTGTTGATATGATGAAGGCTGCACTTGAGGGTCTGACACGTGAGGACGGAACACGTCCGCTGCTTATTGCTGTCACACAGCTTACCTCAACAAGTGAGGAAAGAATGCAGAATGAGCTTCTGATTAATGCATCAATTAACGATACTATTGTTAAGTATGCAAATAATGCTAAAGAGGCAGGTCTTGACGGTGTTGTCTGCTCTCCTCTTGAGGCTGGTATGGTTAAAGACAGCTGCGGCAAAGCATTTATGACTGTTACACCTGGTGTAAGATTTGCAGACGGCGAGGTTGGTGACCAGGTACGAGTTACTACTCCTGCAAAGGCTAAGGAAATCGGCAGTGACTATATCGTTGTCGGCAGACCTATAACTGCAAGCGATGACCCTGTTGCTGCTTACAGAAGATGTGTCGAAGAGTTTGTAGGATAAGGAGAAATAAAATGGAAGGCTATAAAAGAGAATTTATAAAATTTTTAGAGGATGCAGGCGTTTTGAAATTCGGTGATTTCACTGCAAAGAGCGGAAGAAAAATTCCTTATTTCATTAATGCAGGCGATATTAAAACAGGCGAGCAGATTCAGAAACTCGGCGAGTTCTATGCTAAGGCATACTTTGAAAAAATCGGCAGCAAAAAAACAGTACTTTACGGTCCTGCATATAAGGGTATTCCGATTGCTGTTTCAGTAGCAGTTGCGCTTGCAAAGCAGGGTCTTGACGTTCCTTTCTTCTTTAACAGAAAGGAAGAAAAGGATCACGGCGAAGGCGGTGTTTTTGTAGGCTATACACCAAAAGCAGGCGAGGAAATCGTCATTGTTGAAGATGTTATTACAGCAGGCACAGCTATAAGAGAAAGTATGTCAATTCTCTCAGGTCTTGAGGGAACAAAGGTTTCAGCAGTATTCGTTATGGTTGACCGCAAGGAAAAGGGCAGAACTGAAAAATCTGCAATGGCAGAGGTCGGCGAGGAATACGGCTTCCCTGTATATTCGGTTGTTGATGTTTATGACATTATTGAATATCTTGAAGAGGATGAAAGCAACCGTGAAAATGTTGAACGTATAAAGAAGTATCTTGAAATCAACGGTGCAAAGGACTAAAGGAAAGGACTTATATATGCGTCATTTACTTGATACAACAGATTTAACATTAAAAGAAATTGATGATATGATAGCAACGGCTGTTGATATTATTGATAATAAAGAAAAGTATGCACATATCTGCGACGGAAAAAAGCTTGCAACACTGTTTTTTGAGCCTTCAACAAGAACAAGGCTGTCATTTGAGGCGGCAATGTATGAGCTTGGCGGTAATGTGCTTGGTTTCAGTGAGGCGGCTTCATCATCTGCATCAAAGGGCGAAAGCGTTGAGGATACAATTCGTATGGTTTCCTGCTATGCTGATATTATTGCTATGCGTCATCCCTTTGAGGGTGCGCCGAGAGTAGCAAGTCAGAAAAGCGGTGTGCCTATTATCAACGCAGGTGACGGAGGTCATTCACACCCTACACAGACCCTGACTGACCTTTTTACAATCTATCGTGAAAAGGGCGGCTTTGAAAATCTGACAATCGGTCTTTGCGGTGACCTTAAATTCGGCAGAACTGTTCACTCACTGATTAAAGCAATGTGCAGATATGAAAATGTAAGGTTTGTGCTTATCTCTCCAAAGGAGCTTGCAGTGCCTGATTATATAAAAACCGATGTGCTTGAAAAGTGCGGTGTTGAATATGAAGAGGTTGAAATTATGGAGCAGGTTATGGATAAGCTCGATATTCTCTATATGACCCGTATTCAGCGTGAACGCTTCTATTCTGAGGATGAATATTTAAAGCATAAGGATGCCTTTGTCCTTGACCTTGATAAGCTGAAAACAGCAAAGTCAGATCTGACAATTATGCATCCTCTGCCGAGAGTGAATGAGATTGCACCTGAGGTTGATGATGACCCAAGAGCAAAGTATTTCATTCAGGCACTTAACGGTAAATATATCCGTATGGCGTTAATCAAAACCCTGCTTGAATGGGGAGGTGCTCTTTAATGAATATTGATGCAATTGAAAACGGCTATGTTATTGACCATATTCCTGCAGGCAAGGGTATGCAGGTGTATGAAATTCTTAACCTCGGCTCACTTTCCTGTCAGGTGGCTATTATTACAAATGCCAAGTCAAAAAAGGACGATGCCAAAGATATAATTAAAATCAATGACCTTATTGATTTGGATATGGATGTTATTGCCTACATTGCACCTATGGCAACTGTTAATGTTATCAAAAACAGTGAAAGAGTTGAAAAGAAAAGTCTTTCACTGCCTGATGAGCTTGTTGATGTTATAAAGTGCCCTAATCCAAGGTGCATATGCAACAACGAGTCAATATCCCATATTTTCAAATTAACTGATGAAAAGGGAACTTATCGCTGTATTTACTGCGAAACAAAAGCAAAATAGTTTTAGGTCGTGTGTGTTATGAGTGGTAAAAATAAACTTGCTTGTTCTAAAGAAACCGAAAGAAATATCGCGGATGCATTAAAGGATTTGATGCTGTCAAAATCCTTTGAAAAAATATCAGTATCTGATATTACAGATTGCTGCGGTATTCACCGTCAGACATTTTATTATCATTTTGCCGATAAGTACGAGCTGCTTGATTTTGTTGTTCGTAAAGAGCTTATTGAGCCGTTGCTGATGGATTTTACACTTGATAATATGTATGACAAATTTACATTTATGTTTAATGTTATGAAATCAGATCAGCAGTTTTATCATTCTGCTCTTAAAATAAATGCAGGCGAGCTGTTTAATTTTATAAGTAAATTGGCTGCTGAGCGTTTTATTGACATTTTTGCAGAAATTGAAAAGAGTAATAATATTCCCGCTAAAAATGAAACGGATAATAAAATCCTTGCTGAATTCTTCGGATTCGGAATATCAGGTGTCGTGCTTGAATGGGCA
>DBFOUY010000034.1:0-3282 GCA_048365975.1 Eubacterium sp. | reverse complement strand
ATTTTCAATTACCTCTTTAACAGCCTTTTTTACATCATCTTCATTAAAGCAAGAAACATATATTTCAAGATTTTTCAGCCATTCATTAGCTGTGCCTATATCATTTGTATAATCATCGTCATTCTTTAATTCAAGCACATATAAAACAATATCATCCTCATACTTATCACGGTTTTTCAATGCAAATGACAAGGAGGGATAAACACTTTTTGTGAAATCTATCAAAGGTGATGAATGATAATAATGCTGTGCAAATGCACAGATTTCATACAGATGGTCAACATCTGCGGCACCCATCGTCTTATTAAAGACATCAACAAAGCTGCCAAGTGAAGAATAATAATAGTATATATACTTTCCGTCAATATGAAGAACACCCAAATCATTTTTTGAAAAAAGCCTGTCAGGATTCCTCAGCATTGTAGGCAGCAGATTTCTGTTAGGGTCATTAATTCTTTCACCTCTGTAAAAAAGTTGTTTGCCGTTCAGAAAATCTGACATAATTTCATTATTGAAATCATCAATTGTTTCAATCCTTTTACTTACGGCACTGAAATCGAAATCAAGACCTGAATTAATCTTTTTATTAATTTTGCTTAATCTTTCTCTAAAATGCTCACGTGCTGAAAACATATTTACACCCTTATATTATAAGCTGACTGCAAGCTGATAAGCAGCCTCTGTTGCATTGGCAATTCTGCCTATTTTATTACTGTCACCGATATTATATACAGCATAATCATTGCTGTTCTTTATTGAATTATACAATTCGTTATCAGAACGCACTCCCATTGAAAGCACTACATAATCCGCTTCAACATTCAGTCTTTTTCCGTCTTTAACAGACTCAAGATAAATACCCTTATCATTTATAGTGATAAGCTTATGCCCTGTTAAAAACTTTGTTCCTGCTTTATCAAGAACAGACATTGCATCATCAACACCCTGAAACCATGCACCTGGTGCTATGGACTCAGCCATTTCAACAACTGTAACCTTGTTACCCTGTGATACCAAAAGCTCACTTGTTTCAAGACCTGTCATACCCGAGCCTATAACTGCAACCCTTTTATTCTTCAGTTTAACAGAGCCGTTGAGGATTTCAGTAACAGTTGAAACATTATCACCCTTAAACACTTTAGGAAATACAGCATTACCGCCTGTTGCAGTAACAACAGCATATGGCTTCAATGAGTCAATTAATTCTTTATCTGCTACAGTTTCAAACATAAATTCAATATTTTTATCGGCGGCTTTTGAGTACAGATCCTCACACACCCATGACATTTTTTCCTTATGAGGCGGCTTGTCAGCAAGATTAAGCTGACCGCCGACTGTATTTTCCTTTTCAATAACAGTAACACTGAAACCTCTGTCACTGAGAATATCAGAACACATTAAGCCTGCAGGTCCTGCCCCTATAACTACCACTTTTCTTCCGTTTCCGTTTTTGTTAAGTTTTACGCTTTCTCTTCCCACAAATGGATTAACAGAGCAGTGACCGTGGCTGTATTTATATGCATTTTCCATCATACTTTCAAAACAGTACAAACAGCAGACGCAACGGCTTATTTTATTTTCATTTCCTGATTTGACTTTATCAGCCCAATGCGGATCGGCAATAAGCGGACGACCGAGTGCCACAAAGTCCTGAATACCTGCCTCAAGCTGTTCCTCAGCCTGTTGTGGTGAGCGAATAAGATTAGCGGCAATTACTGGAATATCAACAACCTTTTTTACTTCCTCGGCAAGATTTTTTCTCCATCCGCACTCAAAGGTTGTCGGCTCAAGCCAATAATTGAAGGTGTCATAAGCGGCAGAAGAAACATCAATAGCATCAATACCTTTATCACTAAGTATTTTTGCCATTTTAATTCCCTCATCAAGACCATAGCCCTTATTCTTTTTACCGATTCGTTCATACATTTCATCAACAGTAAGACGAACAACAATCGGAAAATCATTGCCACAGTTTTTTCTTATACCATCTATTATCTCTGTTAAAAATCTCATTCTGTTTTCAAGAGAACCGCCGTACTCATCAGTACGCTTATTAGTGTTCGGTGACAGAAACTGCTGTATTAAATAGCCGTGAGAAGCGTGAAGTTCAACACCATCACATCCTGCTTTCTTAACTCTCACTGCACCCTCAATGAACTGAGCAATAAGTTTTTTTACACCCTTGTGCGAAAGTGCTCTGTTCACACTCTCGCTCATTTTACTTTTCTCGCATTTACTCGGTGCAACAACTCTTGGCACAATATCTTTATCCTGAAGCTTTTTTCCCGGCGGAATAACAGTACCTGTCAGCAGTTTAGTATATGCACTGCTGCCAAGCAATTTTTCACCTGCAATGCATATAGGTACAGTACCTATCATAAGACCTAAATTCTGTCTTCCGGGATGATGAAGCTCAACCATTATTTTGCATCCGTGCTTATGTATTCTGTCAGCCATTTCCTTAAGAGCGGAAATCTGATAATCATGACTCATTCCAAGCTGACCATATGAAGAAGCACCTGTTATGTCATTGATTCTCGTAATTTCAGTAAAAATCAAGCCTGCTCCGCCTTTGGCACGCTCCTCATAATAATTCATCATAGTTTCAGTAGCACAGCCATTGTACTGGCCAAAGCCCATACACATAGGTGCCATAACTATTCTGTTTTTGATTTCTACACTGCCTATTTTCATAGGAGTGAAAAGCTTCTCGTATTTCATAACTGCTCCTTTGAGTAATTAACATATAGTACAAAGACCAAGCGTATTGCTTGGTCTATTGATTATTTTCTGGATTTTTTATGTTTGGGTTTACCACCGTATTTTTCAAGCTTCTGCTTATCTTCATTTTTTGACCATACAATAAACCATACAACAATAAGTGCAACAATTATAACCGCAGCAAGAGCAAGCATAACCTTAGTCATTATTGATTTAAATGTTCCTATACGCTGTCCCATCAATATCATAAATGGTACTGATAGCGGCTGCTTCTCGCCGTTGCCCTCCTCATCAAATCCGCCGTCTACGCCCAGATCAACACGCTCACCATTTTCATCAAAATAATAATAACTGAACGCCTGCAGCGGATCGTTATTGCTTTCCTTAGCACTGTAGCCTTTATTATATTCAACAAAAAACTCAATATTACCATTTTCAAGCTCTGCAACATATGACTGGGGCATAAACGCATACATAAGCTTAGTGGTAAAATATATCTGATTTGTTTTAAAAACAAGCAATCCAGTTATTACAACAGCAGCAATAACTGCAAAGGTTATT
>DBFOUY010000033.1:0-9527 GCA_048365975.1 Eubacterium sp. | reverse complement strand
GATGATATTAAAATTACCGAGGAAAAGGCGAGAGAAATTGCTCTTGCTGAATGCAGAAACGACAAATACTTTGATATGGGAGGAAAACCGACCGATTTAACAGACAATTATGTTGAATTCAGAGTTGATACAGCATATCCTACAGGGTATCGTAATGGCTTTGTCTATGAGGATTATCCGTGGCTTGTTTATCGTGTTACTCTCAATTCCTTCTCTTATATTGTCACTGTTGATGTTAATGCCCAAACAGGCAAGGTTGCATATGTTTCACCAAGCTTTAACGATTAATTAAACATTTAAATTACATATGTGCATTAAACCCGAAAGTATGGTAACAATACTTTCGGGTGATTTTATGTTCAATGACAATAAAAAGGTTGTAATTGTCGGTGTCGGTATGGTTGGAATGAGCTACGCTTATGCTCTTCTCAATCAGAATATCTGTGATGAGTTAGTGCTGATTGATATTAACAAGGAGCGTGCTCACGGAGAAGCTATGGATTTGGCACACGGTCTGCCATTTGCACCAAGCTCAATGAAAATTTATGATGGTGAATACTGCGACTGCGGTGATGCTGATCTGGTTGTTATCTGCGCAGGCGCTCCTCAGGAGGAAGGGGAGAGCAGACGTGATTTGCTTCAGAAAAATTATAAAATTTTCAAATCAATTGTTGATCCCATTGTCGCAAGTGGTTTTAATGGTGTGTTTCTTGTTGCCTCAAATCCTGTTGATATTCTTACACAGGTTGTCTACAGTCTTTCAGGCTTTCCGTCAGGCAGAGTAATCGGCTCAGGCACAACACTTGATTCGGCACGTCTGCGTCATATGATGAGTGAATATTTCAGAATCAATCCGAGAAATGTTCATGCATATGTATTAGGCGAGCATGGCGACAGTGAATTTGTTGCGTGGAGCAATGCTTTTGTTTCTGTAAAACCGCTTGGTGCACTTGCTGCAAGCAATAATCAGCTTATGAAGGATATGGAAAAAATTGCTGAGGACGTAAGACTTTCAGCCTATGAAATAATTAAAGCAAAAAAAGCAACTTATTATGGCATCGGTATGGTGCTTGCAAGACTTACAAGAGCAATACTGTTTGATGAAAACTCCGTATTTACTGTATCAACTTATCTCAGAGGAGAATACGGCGTTAAGGGTGTTTATATCGGCGTGCCTGCAATAGTGAACCGCAGCGGAGCACGTGAAATTTTAGAAATTAAAATGACTGACGAGGAGAAAGAGCTGTTGATGCGTTCGGCAGAAATAATCAGAGAAATGAAAAAGGAGATAGGTATTTGACCTATCTCCTTTTTGTTCAGTTTGTATGTACTATTCATTATTTTCCATTACATAAGTTCCGTCAATCATAACCGCAAGGGCATATTCACCAAACTTGTAATATCTTTTAATACTGTTCGTGAAATTCAGATAATCTGATACTGTGTAGTTTGTGCCGTCAATTCGTCTGACCTTATTATCATCACAGCAGACATAGAGCTGACCTTCGTCACAGCATATGTGCTGCGGTCTTATGAAGGTATGAGCATCAATACCGCCTATTCTCAAATCAACCTTCATATTCTGACAGGAGTATCTGATAACACAATTATCATCAGTGCACACGCTCCAGAAATATTTATCCTCAGGCGCTATAAATTTAATCGGCTTTTCGTGATATTCAAAGCTGCCGCTCCAGTCAAGCTCACCTTCACGGCTGAAAATACCAGCCTCACCATTTGGATATATTGCAAGAACACGTCTGTCATATAAAACGGTTGCATCGCACTGCACAAAATTCGGTATTATTTCACTGATACGCTTAAAATTAGTTCCGAATTTTTTCAACAGATATGCACTTTTTGTTGACAAATCAATGCTTTTGTTAACGAAATCAACCACTGAATATTGCACTTTGTATTGATTAGGATTTGTGAGCGGGATTTTTTCAACAATGATTGCAGAGGTATCGCTGTATTTTACAACATCAACTATTTCTCTTTTGCAAATCAGCTCCATATTAGTCCTCCTTGCTTAAAGACTCATTTGTTAAATAACCAAGGGTCAGCAGACTGTCTGTAAGGTGCACATTTTCAACCAGCACCTCAGGATGAGCCATTGCAATATCAAAGTTTGAAAAGTTCCAGAAGCTTTTTACACCCAGCTTAACAAGCAAATCTGTCAGTTCCCGCATATCATTTGATGGTATGCAGGTAACTGCGCAGGTGGGGTGATTGTCTATGCAGAAATTTTCAAGGTAATCAATATGACGTACAGGGATTCCTTTAATCATATTTCCGCACAGAGCCTCATTTTTATCAAAAATTCCAATCAGCCTGAAGCTGCTGTTTTTTGAAAATATTTTATTAGTTACAGCCTTGCCAAGGTTACCTGCACCGATAAGAATAGTTTTAACCTCTTTGTCAACACAAAGAATTTCGCCGATTTTTGCGTGCAGCTCAGGTACATTATAGCCATAGCCCTGCTGACCAAATCCGCCGAAGCAGTTAAAATCGTGCCTTATCTGTGATGCTGTCAAGCCCATTCTTGCTGCAAGCTCTTTTGAGCTTATTCTTATAATTCCGTTCTCCTTCAGTGATTGCAGAAAGCGGTAATATCTTGGAAGCCGTTTAATGACAGATATTGAGATTTCATCTTTATTAGCCATTTTTACCCCTCTTTGTAAAAGTAAGCCGTAGGCTTATTTAGTCATTTCAGTAATGGTTTCCATTACATAATCGCCGAACTCGCTGCAGGTACAGCCATTGTCACGACCGGTTATTGTGAGCTTTTTCTCCTCAAACATACATTTGTCAAGTGCTGCCTCAAGTGCATTAGCCTCTTTCTGATAGCCGATGTGTGAAAGCAGCATTACAGATGCTCTGAGCATTGAGCAAGGGTCTGCATACTGACCTCTGCCCTCAGTAATCATTCTTGGTGCAGAGCCGTGAATAGCCTCAAACATAGCATATTTTTTACCTATATTTGCAGAGCCTGCAGTACCTACGCCGCCCTGAAATTCTGCTGCTTCATCAGTAATAATATCACCATAAAGATTAGGAAGAACAAATACTTTGAAGTCCTTTCTTCTCATAGGGTCAATAAGCTTTGCTGTTGTGATGTCAACATACCAGTCATCAGTAACAATCTCAGGATAATCCTTTCCGATATTCTGAGCGGTCTTAAGGAATTTTCCGTCAGTTGTTTTGATGATATTTGCTTTTGTAATGATTGAAACCTTGCCCTTGTTATTCTTTTTAGCATATTCATAAGCAAGCTTTGCAATTCTCTCGCAGCCCTCCTGTGTTGCAACAGTAAAGTCAACTGCTAAATCGTCAGTGATGTTAACGCCGTGTGAGCCGACAGCATATCCGCCCTCGGTGTTTTCTCTGAAGAATGTCCAGTCAATTCCTTCCTCTGCAACTCTTACAGGTCTCATATTAGCAAAAAGGTCAAGCTCTTTTCTCATAGCAACATTTGCTGATTCAACATTAGGCCATGGGTCGCCAGCTCTTGGTGTAGTTGTAGGACCCTTAAGGATAACATGACAGCTCTTGAGCTCCTCAAGAACATCGTCAGGAATAGCCTTGTTGCAGGCTGCACGGTTTTCAATAGTCAAGCCGTCAATTTCCTTGAATGCAACCTTGCCCTTAGCAACCTCATCCTTTAAAAGAAAGGCGAGTACTCTTTCACTTTCCTTAGTAATAATCGGACCGATTCCATCACCGCCGCAGATGCCTATAATTATTGTATCAAGTGCATCATAATCAGTGAAATCCTTGTCCTCTTTAATCTTTTTTGCTCTTGCAAGCTGTGCTTCCATTAATGAACGGAATTTTTCAACAGCATCGTCAAGTGCCTTTTTCTCGTCAACCATAATTATATCTCCTTTGATTGTGTGCGTCATTATTTGTTAATTTCTCTTGTGTAGTCAAGCAGACCGCCGCAAACAAGCATAGCTCTCTGTCTGTCAGAAAGGTGGCTTGCATCAAGCTCATATTCTTCACCGTTTGTAAGGTTTTTAAGGGTTACAGGCTTGTTGTTTTCAATGCAGTCTTTGATGTTCGGCAGTGCCAATTCATCCATCTGATTGATTTTATCATAATCCTCTTCGTTCTTAAATGTGAACGGAAGAATACCTGCGTTAACAAGGTTAGCAACGTGAATACGTGCAAAGCTCTTTGTAACAACAGCCTTAACACCAAGGTAAAGCGGAACTAAAGCAGCGTGCTCTCTTGATGAGCCCTGACCATAGTTTGAGCCGCCGATGATTATTCCCTTGCCCTCAGCCTTGATTCTCTCAGGGAAGCTTTCATCACATACAGCAAAGCAGTACTGTGAAAGGTGAGGGATGTTTGAACGATAAGGTAAAATCTTAGCACCTGCAGGCATAATGTGGTCTGTTGTGATGTTATCGCCAACCTTGAGCACAGCCTTTGCAGTGATTTCTTCAGGAAGCGGCTCTGTTTTGGGGAAAGGCTTGATGTTCGGACCACGGAGAACCTCAACGCTGTCTGCCTCGTCAGCAGATGCAGGAGCCTCAATCATATTATCATTAACAATGAACTTTTCAGGCATTGTAATTTCAGGAGCATCACCAAGCTCTCTTGGGTCTGTCAAATAACCTGTAAGGGCAGAAGCAGCAGCAACCTCAGGTGATACAAGATAAATTCCTGCATCCTTAGTGCCTGAACGACCCTCAAAGTTTCTGTTGAAGGTTCTAAGTGAAACACCTGCTGAATTAGGTGACTGACCCATACCGATACAAGGACCGCATGCTGACTCAAGAATTCTTGCACCTGCATTAATCATATCAGAAAGCGCACCATTAAGTGCGAGCATATTGAGCACCTGCTTTGAACCCGGCGCAATGCAGAGTGATACAGATGGGTCAACAGTTTTGCCTTTAAGGATAGTAGCAACCTTCATCATATCAACATATGATGAGTTTGTGCAGGAGCCGATAGCAACCTGATCAACCTTGATTTTACCGATTTCATCAGTAGTCTTTACTCTGTCAGGCATATGTGGGCAGGCTGCCATTGGCTTGAGTGAACAAAGGTCAATATCAATAACCTCATCATAAACAGCATCTGCGTCTGGTAAAATCTCAGTCCAGTCATTTTCTCTGCCCTGTGCTTTAAGGAAGGCAAGTGTGATTTCATCTGATGGGAAGATAGATGTTGTTGCACCAAGCTCAGCACCCATATTTGTGATTGTTGCTCTTTCAGGAACGGACAAGGTTTTAACACCTTCGCCGCCGTATTCAATAATTTTGCCTACGCCGCCCTTAACGCTCATAATACGGAGCACCTCAAGAATAACATCCTTAGCAGATACCCAAGGCTTTAAATAGCCTGTAAGATTGATTCTTGTCATTTTCGGCATAGGGATATAGTATGTACCGCCGCCCATAGCAACAGCAACGTCAAGTCCGCCTGCACCCATAGCAAGCATGCAGATACCACCGCCTGTTGGTGTGTGGCTGTCAGAGCCGATTAAGGTTTTGCCGGGAATACCGAATCTCTCAAGGTGAACCTGATGGCAGATACCGTTACCTGGTCTGCTGAAATAGATACCGTGCTTTTTTGTCACAGACTGAATGTATCTGTGATCATCCGCATTTTCAAAGCCGGTCTGGAGAGTGTTGTGGTCAATGTAAGCAACTGATTTTTCAGTTTTAACTCTGTCAACACCCATTGCTTCAAATTCAAGGTATGCCATTGTTCCTGTAGCATCCTGAGTAAGTGTCTGGTCGATTTTAAGACCGATTTCAGTTCCTACGGTCATCTCGCCTTCAACGAGGTGGGATTTAATTAATTTTTGTGCAAGTGTAAGTCCCATTGATAAAAAATCCTCCTACTTGTTTATAATTTTAACAAAGTTATTTTATTACAAATAGCTCCTTGTGTCAATTACAAAATTGTAACAATATTATAAAATAATAATTTTACTATTATATTGAAATAAACTTATATTTATGTTAAAATAATTTATTATTATGGAGTAGTTCGGGCATAAATATACTGAGGTGTATTTATGTTAAATAATGATGATAAGGAAATTGAAAAGGAAAATAGCGAGGAGCAGAATGCTGCTGAATCTGAGGTTAACAATTCAAGCTGCTTTGAAACAGGGTCAATAACCGTTTCAAAAGATGGTCATTTTATTCACTGCCTGACTATTATCGGTCAGGTTGAAGGGCATTATATTTTGCCAAGCCAGAACAAAACTACAAAGTATGAGCACGTTATACCACAGCTTGTTGCAATAGAAGAGAGTAAGGAAATTGAAGGTCTGCTTATTATTCTTAATACAGTAGGCGGCGATGTTGAGGCAGGGCTTGCAATAGCAGAGCTTTTGTCTACTATGAAAACACCCACAGCATCTCTCGTTCTCGGCGGAGGTCATTCAATAGGTGTTCCGCTTGCAGTGAGCTGTAAGCGCAGCTTTATTGTGCCGAGTGCAACAATGACAGTTCATCCTGTTCGTATGAACGGCTTGGTGCTCGGTGTGCCGCAGACCTTGTCTTATTTTGAAAAGATGCAGGACAGAATTGTCAACTTTGTTTCAAATAACTCAAAAATCAGCAATGAGGCTTTTCGTGAGCTTATGATGAAAACAGGGGAACTTGTAATGGATGTGGGCACTGTGCTTGACGGTGAGGGTGCTGTGGAGTGCGGTCTTATTGACGAGCTTGGGGGTCTTTCGGATTCGCTTGATTTTCTTAACAGAGCTATCGAGGAGGGTACAGAATGATTTATTCGGTGGTTTCCCTTGATGATATTTTTTATACTCAGAACAAAGCTTCAGAGGCGGTAAATTCAGCACGCTCAAGCAATCCTTATGATTATATCCGTGATGGTTTTTATCTTGATAATGCAATGAATGGGGGAGAAGATTATGTCCGTTTTAACGGCAATTTTTCAAGCTATAGGACAAGCAATAGCCTGGGTGCTTCCGATAAGCGAAAGCGGTCACAGTGCAATTTTTCATAACTTTTCGGGGAGATTTACAAATGCCTGCTCACAATTGACAGGCGTTGTACATATCGGTATTGCAATAGGTTTGTTTATTGCATTTATCAAGCTGTTTAATATGCTGTTTAAAAACTTTATAGGCGGCTGGAATGACCTTTTTCATAAACGCCTTGAAATAAAAAATGCAAAGCCTGCAAGAAAGTTTATGTATTACACGGTGCTATCCTTTGTGCCGATGTTGCTGTATCTTATTCCTGCAGGTAAATACGGCAATATTTATTCAGTATTCCACAGAGTATCTTATAATGAAAATCTTGTGGGCGAGGGCATATGTATGCTCCTGACAGGTGCACTGATAATTGTTACCTGCAGTGTAATGGATAAAAAGCTCAATCCTGTTCCCGGCATTTTACAGGCTGTTATTATAGGCTTTATCGTGTTTCTTGCCGTGCCCACTGCAGGCTGCTCAGTAATGGGTGCTGTTTTCTGCGTAGCTTTAATTCTTGGTATGAATGAAAAAAATGCACTCAGATATTCGGTTGTAATGTCTGTTATGATTTTGCTTGTTATGGGTATAATTGAGCTTTGCACAGCAGTTACAAAAATAACTATAATCAGTGCGGTAATCGGCTTGATTGTTGCTGTTGCTGTCAGCTTTTTAGCATCAAAGCTTCTGATATTTGTAATTAAGGAAAAGAAGCTGAAAATATTTGGTATTTATGATACCGCAATTGGTTTGATAATACTTATTATCGGAATTTTTCAGGTAGTTGTAAAGTAAGAGGTACATATGGCTAATAAAAAAACAAGCACTAATAAAAAGAGTGCTTCAGGTACAAAAAGAAATACAAATACAAGATCAAAATCTGCTCCTGTTCAATCAAACAACAGGGTTGATAATGAAGATGTGATAAGAATAGCAGGTATTGCAATTTTTGCTTTATCTGTAATTTTCTTCTGTCTTGCAATAATTAATGGTGCAGGTGCTTGGAATGTTCTCCATAACGTTTATGTGGGTGTTTTCGGTGTTTTTGCCGCTTGTATGTTTCCTTTAATTTCCGTTGTTGTGGTGCTTTTTTATTCATTCAACAACGCATCAACAGCCAAGTTTATTGCAAAATCCATCGAAACAGTTATTATGGTTTTGCTGCTGGCGGCTTTTATACACGTTGTAAAAAATCAGACAGGGGCAGATTTCAAGGAAACAATAACAGCAAGCTATGAACTTGCCCCAACTACATTTAACGGAGGTTTTATCGGTGCTGCACTCGGTTGGCTTCTGTTGTCACTTGGCAAAGCACCTGCAATTATAGTTTCTGTTGTCCTTTTTCTTGTTGATTTTATGCTTCTGACAGGAATTACTGTTATTCAGTTTTTCTCGGGTGCTGCCAAGCCTGCAAAGGTGACTTATGAAAAGGTAAGTGAGCATGTTGAAAGACGCCGTATGAGCAAGGAAGCAATTGATGTTCCGCTTGATGTTGATCCTCCGACAGCAGATGAGGATGAAAAGCCAAAGAAAAAAACACGCAAAAGAACTGTTAAAGAGGACGAGGAAACAGCAGTTCCGCGTGATATAATTGATGAAATAAATGCTGCAACTGAAAAAAACAGGCAGGAAAGAGAAACTAAAAAGGCTGAAAAGAAATCAAAGTCAATTGATGAAATAGTTGAGGATGCTTCACAGGATAAACCCACTCAGTCACAGCCTCCTGTTGAAAAATTTACTGTTTCAAAAGAGTCAATTGATTCATCTGTCAACGATTATAAGCTGCCTTCTGTCGAGCTGTTAACAGTGGGCACAAAAAAATCAACTAAGGATATTAGTGGTGAGCTTAAGGCTAATGCTCAGATGCTTATTGAAACCCTTCATTCTTTTAATGTCGATGCAACTATTACCGACATTTCAAGAGGTCCTACTGTAACACGCTATGAGCTAAAGCCTGCGGCTGGTATACGTATTTCAAAAATAACAAATCTTGCTGACGATATTGCGCTTAACCTTGCGGCAACTCATGTACGTATTGAAGCTCCGATTCCGGGCAAAGCTGCTGTTGGTATTGAGGTTCCTAATACTGTTAAAAACACTGTTACAATGCGTGAGCTTATTGATACTCCTGAATTCTATGAGCAGAAATCGAAGCTTTCGGCGGGTCTTGGTAAGGATATTGGCGGCAAGTGTGTATATTGTGATGTTTCAAAAATGCCTCATCTTCTTGTTGCAGGTACAACAGGCTCAGGTAAATCGGTTTGTATGAATTCAATTATCACATCAATTCTCTACAGGGCAAAGCCTGATGAGGTTAAATTCCTTATGATTGACCCTAAACAGGTTGAGTTTTCAAAGTATGCGGGAATACCTCATTTGCTTGTTCCTGTGGTTACTGATCCAAGAAAGGCAGCAGGTGCTCTCGGCTGGGCAGTAAGTGAAATGCTTCAGCGCTATCAGCGTCTTTCACAGATTGGTGTGCGTGATATTGAGGGTTACAACAAATATGCCGCTAAGCATGAGGATATGGATTCAATGCCTAAAATCTGTATATTCATTGATG
>DBFOUY010000032.1:0-3852 GCA_048365975.1 Eubacterium sp. | reverse complement strand
GTCCATAATGCTTGAAACTATTGCCTCCATAATTGATACAGAGGAGGTGATAGTTTCAAGCATTATGGACAGATTCAAGCTTTCAAGAAAGAAAAGTACCGTTGTCGTTCTTGTTTATGCTCTTGTTTTCGGTGCTGTTGTATGCCTTGGTTACAATAAATTTTACTTTGAACTTAAACTGCCTAACGGCTCAGTTGGTCAGATTCTTGATGTATTTGATTACCTTAGCAACAATATTCTTATGCCGCTGCTTGCTCTGTTCACATGCATTCTTATCGGCTGGGTTGCAAAGCCTAAAACAATTATTGACGAAGTTACAAAAAACGGCGAAAAATTCGGAAGAAAGTTTGTTTATACGGCAACAATCAAATTCATCGCTCCGATACTGCTGTTTATCCTTCTTCTTCAGGCAACAGGCATAATAAAATAACAATAATTTCTAAGAAATCCCTGCTTACAAAAACGCAGGGATTTTTGTGTATATTTCACAATTCGACAAATATCTGTTGCAATATTTTGTCAATATGTTATAGTGTTATTAGAAATAAATAGTACTTGCTGAGGTAAGTATATGGGGGTAAAAAAATGAACAGCTACATTGAAAATGTAATTAAAACAGTTGAACGACGTGATAATGCTAAGCCTGAATACATACAGTGCGTTAAAGAGGTATTCCGCTCACTTGAAAAGGTAATCGAACAGCACCCTGAATATGTTGAGGACGACCTTTTAACACGCATGGCAGAGCCTGACAGACTTATTACATTCCGCATAGCATGGGTTGATGATGCAGGTAAAACACAAATTAACAGAGGCTACAGAGTTCAGTTTAATTCAAGCATAGGTCCATACAAGGGCGGACTGCGTTTTCACCCCAGTGTTAATTCATCAATTATGTATTTCTTAGGCTTTGAGCAGACCTTTAAAAATTCGCTTACAGGACTGCCTATGGGCGGTGCAAAGGGCGGCTCTGATTTTGACCCAAGGGGCAGAAGCAAGGGCGAAATTATGCGTTTTTGCCAGGCGTTTATGACTGAACTTTACAGACATATCGGTCCTAATGTTGATGTGCCTGCAGGCGATATAGGCGTA
Organism: Eubacterium sp.; assembly: GCA_048365975.1. Classification (GTDB taxonomy): domain Bacteria; phylum Bacillota; class Clostridia; order Oscillospirales; family Acutalibacteraceae; genus Eubacterium_R. The sequence goes on along the minus strand of DBFOUY010000032.1, from coordinate 2,760 downwards.
GGCTCAAGAGAAATCGGCTTTTTATTCGGACAGTATAAAAGAATATCAGATGCCTTTGAAAACGGCGTTATTACAGGCAAGGGCTTATCCTACGGCGGTTCATTAATCAGACCTGAAGCCACAGGCTATGGTGCAGTATACTATACCTGCGAGGTGTTTAAGCACGAAAACGACAGCATAAAAGGTAAAACCTTCGCTGTTTCCGGCTTTGGTAATGTTGCATGGGGTGCCTGCAAAAAAATAGCAGAGCTTGGCGGAACACCTGTTACTGTTTCAGGACCTGACGGATACGTTTATGACAAGGACGGAATTATTACCGAGGAAAAGCTGAATTACCTTCTTGAAATGAGGGCTTCAGGCAGGGACAGATGCGAAGATTATGCAGATAAGTTCGGCGTACCCTTCTTCAAGGGTCAGAAGCCGTGGAGTGTCAAGGTTGATGTTGCTATGCCTTGTGCAACACAGAATGAAATCGGCATAACTGAAGCAAAGCAGATTATTGCAAACGGCACAAAATATTACATTGAGGTTGCTAATATGCCGACAACAGAGGAGGCACTCAATCTGTTTATGGAAACTGACGGAATTATTGTTGCACCATCAAAGGCTGTTAATGCAGGCGGTGTATGCGTATCAGGTCTTGAAATGAGTCAGAACAGTCAGCGACTTTCATGGACAGCAGAGGAGGTTGATGAAAAGCTGCACGCAGCAATGATCAACATACACAAAAATTCAGTTGCGGCATCAGAGAAATACGGTCTTGGCTATAATCTTGTTGCAGGTGCAAACATTGCAGGCTTTGAAAAGGTTGCAGAGGCAATGATGGAGCAAGGCATCTATTAAATAATCGACAAAAAAGCAGTGTTTTCAGCACTGCTTTTCTTTACAATTGACTATTGTCATAATATAAGCTATCTGTTATAATATTCTCGCAAACTAAAATTAGAGAGGAACTGCTATGGGAGGATTTTTTGCAACTGCATCTAAAGATGACTGCGTTTTTGACCTGTTCTACGGCACTGACTACCATTCACACCTTGGTACAAGACGTGCAGGTATGGCTGTTTACAGTCCTGAGAACGGATTTGATAAGGCAATTCATAACATTGAAAATGCACCATTTAGAACAAAATTTACTAAAGAATCAAACGAAATGAAGGGCAACTACGGTATTGGCTGTATATCTGATTTTGAGGCTCAGCCGATTTTAGTTCGCTCACATCACGGCACCTTTGCAATAACAACAGTGGGTAAAATCAACAATGCGGATGAAATAGTTGATCAGATAGTTAAAACAAATACTCACTTTTTTGAAATGCAGAATGGTGACATAAACCCCACAGAGCTTGTAGCTGCTATCATCAATCAGAAAGAAAATTTCATTGACGGCATAAAATATGCTCAGGAAATTATTGACGGCTCTATGAGTATGCTTATTTTAACACCAAAGGGCATTTACTGTGCAAGGGATAAAATGGGAAGAACCCCTATCGTTATAGGCAAAAAGGCTGAAGGCTTCTGTGCAGGCTTTGAAAGCTTTGCTTATCTCAATCTCGGATACACAGATTACAAGGAGCTTGGTCCCGGTGAAGTTGTTGTTATGAATGAAAACGAGGTTAAAACCTTAGTCCCTTCAGGCGACAAAATGAAAATCTGCACATTTTTGTGGATTTATTATGGTTATCCGAGTTCATCCTATGAGGGTATCAGTGTTGAGAAAATGAGATATAAATGCGGACAGGCTCTTGCTAAAAGAGATGATGCAACACCTGACATCGTTGCAGGTGTGCCTGACAGCGGTATTGCGCACGCTATCGGCTATTCAAATGAATCAGGCATTCCTTTTTCAAGACCATTTGTAAAATACACTCCGACATGGCCACGTTCCTTTATGCCGACACATCAGAGCAAAAGAAACCTTATTGCTAAAATGAAGCTGATTCCTATTCACGACCTTATTGAGGATAAAAGCCTTTTGCTTATTGACGATTCAATTGTTCGTGGAACTCAGCTCAGAGAAACAACAGAATTTTTATATGACAGCGGTGCAAAAGAGGTACATATCCGCCCTGCATGCCCGCCATTATTCTATGGCTGCAAATACCTTAATTTCTCACGCTCCACAAGTGAAATGGAGCTGATTACACGCAGAGTAATCAATGAGCTTGAGGGCGACAATGTAAGTGATGAAACCATTAAGGAATACACTGACCCTGACAGTGAAAAATACCATAATATGGTTGATAAAATCTGCGAAAAGTTACATTTTACATCACTCAGATTCCACCGTCTTGACGATATGATAGACGCTGTCGGAATAGGTGCTGACAAGCTTTGCACTTACTGCTGGAATGGTGAAGAATAAATAATAATAAGAAAAAACTTCGGCTTAGATAAGCCGAAGTTTTTTCTTTGTGCTTCCTATTCCTTTGCTATTTTAATCATCACAACCTCATGGGGATTAAGTATAAAATTCTTTACAAAATTATTTGATATTTTGTAATTCACAGCAATAGGTGTACTTGATTTTTTCAAGTAATCAATCTCATCATGAACAGGATATTGCGGTGCACCTATCTTTACCCAGTTATGCAGTGCAGATGCGTCTTTATTAAGTAAATACTCCTCAACTGAATAATTACCATTCAAGTTCAGTTCAATATTGATTTGCTCAACCTTATTCAAAAACACATCATCACGACTTGTAATATTTAATGCAGTTCTGTCACCTTGTGCAAAATCATCTTTATAATAACAATA
>DBFOUY010000031.1:0-3257 GCA_048365975.1 Eubacterium sp. | reverse complement strand
AATACCTGTTGCAAGTCCTGCGATACAGCCTGCAAGGAAGGCAATGAACAGTGCAAGGTAAATATTCATACCGTTGACTGTGGTTAAAATTACAAGCACGGCACCGCCTGTACCCAGAGTGCCGTCAACTGTGAGGTCGGCAAGGTCAAGTATTTTATATGTAATATAAACACCGATTGCCATTATACCCCATATCATACCCTGTGCAATGGGTGATGGTAATGACTGTAAAAAGTTTAACATTTCTTACTCCTTAAACTAACTAAAAAAGCGATAAAATAATCTACCGCTTTTTTAGTTATGTTTTATTTATATTTTATATTTTGATTATTCTGCTGCAGTAACGATAGCCTCGTAGCTTTCAGGGATTGTAACGCCGACAGCCTTGGCTCTTTCAGGCATATATTTCTTTGTAAGCTCGGTAGCATACTGGATTTCCATATCAGCAGGATCCTGACCGTTTACAAGAATATCATAAGCCATCTGACCGGCAGCCTGACCGATTGAGTAGTAGCTGATTGAAAGAGTTGCAATACCGCAGCCCTTGCAGATACCCTCTTCACCTGCGATTACAGGGATTTTAGCAGGCTCTAAAACGTTATTGATAGCCTCTGTATTTGATGCAGCAGTGTTATCTGTCGGAGCAAATACTACATCGCACTTGTCACTTACAATCTGCTGTGTAACGGCTGTAACATCATTTGTGTCAACAAATGTGTATTCCTTGCAGGTCATACCGAGCGCTGTAAGCTCCTTCTGCATAACATCTGACTGATATTTTGAATTCTTTTCTGCTGAACAGTAGAGAATGCCGACATTTTTTGCATCAGGACAAAGCTCTTTAATCATAGCAGCCTGATCCTTAAGCGGAGCAAGGTCTGATGAGCCTGTTACATTGAAGCCTGTTTTACCTGTCCACTCTTTAATTCCAAGACCTGTTGCATAGTCAGTGATTGATGTTGCAACGATCGGAATACTGTCTGTAGCCTGTGATGCGGCAGCCATTGCATCTGTAGCATTTGCCATAATAAGGTCAACCTGATTTGAAACAAAGCCTGATACGATTGTTGTGCAGTTTGTAGCCTCGCCTGAAGCATTCTGTGAATCAAACTCGAATGTAATGTTGTTTGCTGCACCAAGCTCGTTGAGCTTATCCTGAAAGCCCTTTGTTGCAGCATCGAGAGCATCGTGCTGGACTAACTGGCAGATACCGATTTTGTAGCTTGTTTTAGCAGGTGAGTTGCTGGATGGGTCTGACTCTGTTTTTGAGCAGCCTGCAAATGCTGTTGCAGCAAGAACGCCCGAAAGAGCAACTGCAGCTACCTTTTTAATCATTTTGTTCATAATAAATACCCTTTCTTGAATAAATTTGGTTAGTATGTCAAATTTATTTTAGCACCTAAAAGTGTTAAAGTCAATAGTAAGTATCAAATTTTATGAACAATACCATTAAATTTTTTTATAGCTGTTCTGCGATTGTAAAAATCATATCCTTTGTTTTGTCCCAGCCAAGGCACGGGTCTGTGATTGATTTTCCGTAAATACCGTCCTCAACCTTCTGACAGCCGTCTTCAATATAAGATTCAACCATAAAGCCCTTAACCATTGATTTTACATCATCGCTGTGACGCATTGAATGTAAAACCTCGTTGGCAATTCTTACCTGCTCAAGGTACTTTTTACCTGAGTTTGAGTGGTTTGTGTCAACAACAACTGCAGGGTTCTGAAAACCGCCGCAGCAGTACATATCATAAAGCTGTCTTAAATCCTCATAGTGGTAGTTTGAATGATTGTTGCCGTGCTTGCTTACACTTCCTCTTAAAATTGCGTGAGCAAGTGGATTGCCCTTTGACTCAACCTCCCATCCTCTGTAAAGGAATACGTGGTCACCCTGTGCAGCCTTTATTGCATTGAGCATAATTGACAAATCGCCGCTTGTGGGATTTTTCATACCGATAGGAATGTCTATTCCTGATGATACAAGTCTGTGCTCCTGATTTTCAACAGACCTTGCACCGATAGCAATGTAGCTGAGCAAATCAGAAAGGTATCTGTAATTCTCAGGATAAAGCATTTCGTCAGCACAGGTTAAACCTGTTTCCTCAATTGCAGCCTTGTGCAGTGAGCGGATTGCCTTGATGCCCTCAAGCATATCAGGCTTTTTGTCAGGGTCAGGCTGGTGGAGCATACCCTTGTAGCCCGCACCTGTTGTTCTTGGCTTTCCTGTGTAAATTCTCGGAATGATTATGATTTTATCGTCAACCTCTTTCTGAACATCTGCAAGTCTGTGAATATAGTCAAGCACAGAGTCAGGTCTGTCAGCAGAGCAGGGACCGATAATGAGCAGAAACTTGTTGCTTTCACCTGTGAAAACCTTTGCAATTTCTGCATCTCTTTCAGTTTTGATTTTCTCTGCCTCAGCTGAAAGAGGCATTTCCTTTTTAATTTCCTGCGGAACAGGGAGCTTTCTTTTGAACTCTGTATTAGTCATATTATCCATACATTTTCACCTCTAATAGTTGTTTATATTATTATAAAACATTATTTTCATATGTCAATAATATCTTAAATGCAGTGCTTGCCGCAAAGCTGAAAATATTTACCCATTTTGTAAATATTAGTTGTTAATTGTGGATTTTTATTTTTATTTGTGTTACTATAATTCGGCGTGAGGTATAGTAATGAAAAAAATTAATGTTAAGGATAAATCAAAGCTGAATATTCCGTCAATTGCTGTTATCGCTGTAATAATTATAGCAGTGATTGTATCGGTTACTGCTGTTGCTCTTTCAAAAGGGAGCAAGCCTGACGGACTGTATAAGTTCAATCAGTCGGTTTCAAATGGTATTGATGTTTCAGAGCATAACGGAGATGTTGACTGGGAAAAGATTAAGGAAACACAGGATTTTGCCTTTATCCGTGTCGGTTATCGTGGTTACGGAAATGGTGAAATATATAAGGATAAATATGCTGATGATAATCTGAAAAATGCAAACAAGGCAAAAATTCCCGTAGGTGTTTATTTTTATACTCAGGCGGTGACTGCTGAAGAGGCTGAGGATGAGGCTGACTTTGTATATAATACAATCAAAAAGCATAATATAGATTTGCCTGTTATCATTGATTTTGAATATCCCATTGACAGAGATGGTAATGCTGTGGGCAGACTTGTTGAAAGTAATAATGATATAAATACAAATGCAGAAATTATAAATGCATTTATTGATAAGCTTGAAAAGAAGGGCTATACAGCAGGT
>DBFOUY010000030.1:0-4097 GCA_048365975.1 Eubacterium sp. | reverse complement strand
AGTCGGGACCGGTAACACCATCAGCACCAGTAGCACCTGTTGCACCAGTCGGACCAGTAGCACCGTCAGTACCAGTAGCACCGTCAGCACCTGTTGCGCCTGTTGCACCAGTCGGACCGGTAACACCAGTAGGACCAGTAGCACCGTCAGCACCTGTTGCACCAGTCGGACCGGTAACACCATCAGCACCAGTAGCACCTGTTGCACCAGTAGGACCGGCAACACCATCAGCACCAGTGGCACCTCTTGGTCCGGTAGGACCGGTAGCACCATCAGCACCGGTCGGACCTGTTGGACCTATAAGACCGGTAGCTCCATTAGGACCTGTATCTCCTCTTGGTCCTGTAGGACCTGTGATACCATCAGCACCTGTGGCACCCGTTGCACCTGTAGAACCTGTAGCACCGGCAGGACCATCAGCACCAGTCGGACCAGTCGGGCCAGCAGTACCATTGGCACCTGTAGCACCAGTAGGACCTGTAGGACCAGCAGTACCATCAGCACCTGTAGGACCTGTTGGACCTGTAGGACCAGTAGCACCATCAGCACCTGTAGGGCCTATAGGACCTGTTGAACCTGTAACACCATTGACACCTGTAGCACCAGTAGGACCTGTAGGGCCTGTAGAACCATCAGCACCTGTAGCTCCTCTCGGACCTGTAGGACCAGTAGCACCATTTGCACCCGTAGGACCTGTAGGACCTGTTGAGCCTGTAGCACCGTCTGCACCTGTAGCACCAGCTGGTCCTGTTGGACCTGTTGCTCCCTCTGAGCCACCAGTCGGACCTGTTGGACCAGTAGGACCTGTAGGTCCTGTTACACCATGGTGACAGCAGCAGATGTGACTTACACAGCAATCATTCTCTCTTGTTGAAGCTGTGCCGTCACTTCCATTGTAAATATTTGTATTCAAATGCATATTCTGCGCTCCTTTATAAGATATAGATACTATATAATGTATCTATATCAATCTATTCATATTGTACCGTTTTTGTGAAGTGTCTCAAAGTATTTCAAATTATTAAGATAAGCCTTTGAATCAGGTCTGTATTCTCCTGCTTTCAGATTGTATTCTTCTGCAATGCTGTATAGCTTTAGTTTATCGCAACATACACAAAGTTGAAGGCATGGTATGTAGCCATAGGAATCCAAATCAACAAATGCCCCCTTTTCTTCCTGTTTAGGAGTGTTAAGTGCAAGCCTGAACCAGAATGCTGCAATTTCGTATTTTTCAGTTTCCATAAACTGATTTCCTATCTGACAGCAGATTTCTGCACGGGGAGCATCATAGGTGAATGAACTGAATAATGCTTTTAGTGCATTTTCTGTATTGTTTGTTTCAGAGTAGCAGAAAGACAGAATTTTGCATGCTTCAATATTATTTTCAATCCAGCCATTTCCTTTTTCAAGGAATTCAGAAAGTATTTTTATTGCTTTGTCAAATTTTCTGTGATAATAAAGCTCTCTTCCGTAATAGAACACATCTCTTGGCTTCATAGGTTCACCTTCGGAAATCTGCTGTTCGTATATATCAAGATTTCTTGTACTGTATTCAGTTTTGACAGAATGATGATTGACTGCAATATCACTGTAAATTGTTTTGCCCGTGCATTCAATAGCTTCGTGAACTCTGCCTTTCCAGATGTGAGGCGTGCTGCGTCTGATAATTCTTTCTCGATAGTATGAAAAAGTGGGATTTGCGTTTTCATCAAATGCAGTATTGTATTTCAGCATTATCACATCTTCGTCGTTCAAATTATTTTTCAAATCAATGAGCTTTATTCTGTTTTCATATGTAATGATATCATCGGCATCAAGCCACATAATGTAATCCATATTTGCCTTTGAAAAGGAAAAATTGCGTGCCGCGGAAAAGTCATTAATCCATTTAAAATCATATACAAAGTCAGTGTATTTTTCTGCAATTTCTTTTGTTTTATCTGTGCTTCCTGTATCAGTAATAATTATTTCATCAACAGCATCCTTTATGCTGTCAAGACAGCGTGCCAGCACCGCTTCTTCATTTTTTACAATAATACATAGGCTTAATGTTGCCATAATAATCACCCTGCTTATATTTTTTATTAATTTATGTTATGTGAGCTTAATCTATTTGTTAACAGTATTGACTATTGATTTAGTATATTTGACAAATCAACTAAAAAATGCATAATGAAGTTATAAAAATTGTGCAAAATGCTTTTAATTGTTTAGGAAATGTTATATAATTGAAATATATATTACAGGGGGAATTTGATATGAGTGAGGCTAAAAACTATATCGGTAAAAAGGAAAAGAACAATTTTGTTCTGGGTCTGTGTGGTCAGAATATGGTTTATTCTCTGATAGGTGCGCAGTTTTTTAATTATTTTTTAACAGATATTGCATTGTTCCCTGCAATAGTTGTGTCTGTATTGCTAATTGCAATGAAGGTATGGGATGGTGTGAATGACCCTATTGTAGGCTCATATATTGACAAGCATTCCTTTAAAAATGGCGAAAAAATGCGTCCGTTTTTAAAATACACTCCTCTGCCTGTAGGAATTTTTACAGTGCTTCTTTTCCTCGTGTTTTCTACAAGTGAAGATTTGCTGTGGCTCAGAATAGCCTATTTTGTCATTATGTATATTTGCTGGGATCTGGCTTATACTGTGCAGGATGTTTGTATATGGGGAATAACTGCGGCGGTTTCACCGAATTCTTCTGAACGTGACAGATTTGTTCAGTGGGCACGTACTATCGGAAGCTGTGTTTATCTTTCTTTAAGTACTGTTCTTCCTATGGTGCTTGAAATGATTGCTAACGCCAAGGGCGTGAGTATGTCTTTTATCACATTTGTTTTTGCTTTGATATTCGGACTTGGCGGAGCTATGATAAGCTATCGCTGCAGCTATGCGCAGGAAAGAGTGCACGTCAATCAGCAGGAGCAGCAGGGCACGATGGCAGAAAGCTTTTCGCTTTTGTTTAAAAATAAAATGCTTCTGCTTGTTACTCTTGCAAATGTTCTCGGCTCACTTGGCTTTGGTGTAAATCTTGTTACATATTTCTTTAAATATGAAATCCCTGCCGATTTCCTTGGCAGCAGCGGAATAATAGGTGCTCTCGGTCTGTCAACAATTTATTTTATAGTAACAGGTCTGCCTGGTTTTATCGGTATGATTTGTGCCGATAAGCTGAAAAAGCTTTTCGGCGGTTACGTAAATGTTCTTATCTTTATTCAGATTACTAATATTATTGTCAGAATAATAGCTTTCTTTGTAGGCTTTGAGGGTAAAAACCTTTGGATTTCAATGATTATTATAGGAATAGGAAGCATACCGAGCGGTGCTGTTTCTATTGCGCAAACCTCAATTTTTTGCGACAGTATTGACTATATGGAGTGGATAACAGGAAAAAGAACAGAGGGAATTACATTCTCGATGCAGACATCGTTTACCAAGATTTCAAGCGGTATAACAGCAGGGCTTGCAACATTTGCGCTTTTTCTGCTTGGATATGAAGCTGTTGATAATGCAGAGGTTTATGTCGGTACTCAGACTGCTGAGTTTGATGCCTTGATATGGCCGCTTGTTATACTGACGCCTGCAATTGCCAGTGTGCTTTATATTGTTCCTTTGCTTTTTGTAAAATATACTAAGGAAAAGCGTGCTGTTGTTGAAAGTGACCTTATTGCAAGAAGAGCAGGGGAGCCTGAGTCAGGGCTTTCACCATATGCTCAGAAAAACAGATGATGCTGCTTACTGATTCAAAAAACGGATACAACCGATTTGAAAAGACAGGCTATATTCAAAGGTTGTAAAATTTTTCTTTGTTAAATTTAGACAAAAGATATATTAGTTGTTTATTACATATCACAATTGAAAAAAATGTAATATTATGATATACTAATTGTGTAAATTTTGTTTTTTGGCGGTGATTTTTTTGAAACGCAGAATATTATCCATGCTGTTAGCTCTTTCGCTTATTGTGTCTGCATTGTTTTGTTATAATATTTCTATGGTTTTTGGTGCAACTAATTATAGCGGTAACTGCGGTGCTGATGGTGCAACACTATCAAGACCGGGCAAAAATGCTACCTTTGTTTATAATGAGTCAAC
>DBFOUY010000029.1:0-4770 GCA_048365975.1 Eubacterium sp. | reverse complement strand
CTACTGATGCCGGGTATATTAACCTCTTCAATAAAATAATCAGTAATAACCTTTACAAGATTATCAACAGCCTGTGCGTTTTCATTCAGATTTGCCAGCTTAATCTGCTCATTTATATCAAGCCTGAGGCTATCGCAAACTGAAGCTATTGACTTGACATACAAATTCTCATCAAAGCCTACCCTCTGCGTGATATAAAAGCCTGTATAGCCTTCGATAACATCTTTCACCGCACTGATACTTATAATATTATCAACATTTTCACTGTTAAGACCGTTACGCAGATAGGCATCGTCAACAAAGCCTATAACATTATCCCTTACTCCCGAAATATAGGAATAATCAGTAAAACACTTTTCAATTTTATTGCTGTTCAGGAAATTAGTGCTGAAGCAAACAGCCATACCAACAACAGCAATATCAATCGCAAGCAGGAACGAAAGGATTGTTCTCAGCGACTTTATAAGCCTTGACTCACCATTTGAAGAAGTCATATCACTGCACCTCCCCGTCTGCTCTGTCAGCAAAAACAATAAGTCTTTCGCCAACGTGCTGTGAAAAATCAGAGCATATTCCGCAAAGCACCAATGCACTGCCGCTGTTATTAAAACTGCTGTCAGTATCTTTTAAATACTGCACACTGCTTATTTTATAGGTAAAATTCCCATAAGATGTACTGATATTCAGCAGATCACCGTTTTCAGCATATTCAAGCGGAGAAAAAGCACCCTCCATATAGCCTGCTATTACAATTGCATCACTTCCGCCGATAAGTCCGTCGTTTTTCTGTAAGCCGACACCTTCTGACATTGACACTCTGTTTGCACCGCAGTAGATACCGCTGTTCAGACCAAAGCTGTCACTTGTAATAACACCTATTTTTTCACCATATTTATACTCTGTTTCAGACATTTTCTCATCTGAGGAGATATTGTAGGTGCTGTCATCAAGCACTATATCACGCACCTCCATAGGTACATAGGCTTCCACCTTATGAACAAGCTCTGTAACAGGATCTATCAGTACAAAAACCGCTGCAATGGTTACAGCCAGCATAATTATTAAATATGAAGCAGTTTTAAAAGCATATTCATTAACTGCATTTCTACGACGATTTCTTTTACTGCCGTTCATTATTAATCCTCAAAAACAGCACCCTTGGCACCGCTTGTAACGTGCTGTGCATATCTCTTTAAATAGCCTGTAAGCTCCTGAACAGGAGGAGTCCATCTTGATTTTCTTTCAGCAAGGATCTCATCACTTACATTAACTCTGAGCACTCTTGCAGGAATATCAATCTCAATCTCATCGCCATCCTCAACAAGAGCAATAGTTCCGCCCATTGCAGCCTCAGGACTGACGTGACCGATTGAAGCACCTCTTGTTGCACCTGAGAAACGTCCGTCAGTAAGAAGAGCAACTGATGAGCCAAGACCCATACCGATAATAGCAGATGTAGGTGAGAGCATTTCTCTCATACCAGGTCCACCCTTTGGTCCTTCGTAACGGATAACAACAACGTCACCTGCAACAACCTTGCCGCCGTTGATAGCAGCGATTGCCTCTTCCTCACTGTTATAGCACTTTGCAGGACCTTTGTGCTGCATCATTTCAGGAGCAACTGCACCCTTCTTAACAACAGCGCCATCCTCAGCAAGATTACCCTTGAGAACAGCAATTCCGCCATCAGCAGAAAACGGATTGTCAAGCTTTCTGATAATATCACCGTCGGCATCCATTGCCTTTGCAATTCTGTCAGCAACAGTTCCGCTAACAGTGAGTGCATCAGTATTAATCATACCGCCTTTTGCAAGCTCTTTCATAACAGACTGAATACCGCCAACATCGTTAAGGTCTGTAATAAATACAGATGATGCAGGATTAAGCTTACAAATCTGAGGAGTTTTTCTGCCATATGCATCAAGGTCATCAAGGTCAATATCGTGACCTGCTGCATGTGCAATAGCAGTTAAATGTAATATTGTATTTGTTGAGCAGCCGATTGCCATATCAGTTCTCATAGCATTTTCGATTGCCTCTTTTGTAATAATGTCACTTGGCTTGATGTCCTCTTTAAGAAGGTCCATAACCCTTTCACCAGCCATTTTAGCAAGTCTTAATCTTGCACTCATAACTGCAGGGATTGTACCTGAACCGGGAAGTGACATACCGATAGTTTCAGTTAAGCAGTTCATTGAGTTAGCTGTATACATACCTGAGCATGAGCCGCAGGTAGGGCAAGCTGTGAAAGCACAGGACTCAAGATTTTCAACACTCATTTTTCCGACTGCATTTGCACCGACATATTCAAACTGCTCTGAAAGACCGATGCGGTTTTCAGTTTCAGTGCTCTTGCCCGGGAGCATAGGACCGCCGCTGATGAAAATACAAGGAAGATTTAATCTGCAGGCAGCAAGAAGCATACCGGGAACAATCTTGTCACAGTTAGGAATAAACACAACAGCATCAAGAGGATGAGCAGTAAGCATAACCTCAATACTGTCTGCAATAAGCTCTCTTGAGCAGAGAGAGTATTTCATACCTCTGTGGTTCATTGCTATGCCGTCGCAAACACCGATTGTGTTAAACTCAAAAGGAACACCGCCTGCATTGCGGATACCAGCCTTAACCTGCTCTGCAATCTTATCAAGATGCATATGACCGGGAATGTAATCACTCTTTGAATTAACAACAGCTACAAATGGTCTTTTCATTTCGAGTTCATCAATACCGAGAGCTCGTAAGAGAGAACGATGAGGGGCTCTTGACGGACCCTCTTTAATTAAATCTGATCTCATTATATCATATCTCCTGAAGATTAATTTTTATTCTGAAAGTTCAACTGACGAATTATCGTCAGCAAAAACTATCATCTGTTATCGTATCACAAAAACAGCTTAAAATCAAGCAAATTGAATAAAAATTGACCTCTTTACAGATGTTGCTGTTGAAAAGATTGCCTGATTTCCATTTTTAAGAAAATCTTTATTTTTTATTTATCTGATTTTCACTTCACAAAAGTATAATTTTTACAATAAGTAATGGAGGGTATGACAGATATGCACACAAAAAACAAGCTGCCGATAAAAATTATTTCCTTTATTTTCTTATTACTCATAATATTAAGCAATACCGCAAACTGCTGCCTTCCTGAAATAATTAAGGATATAAAAACAGATTTGAAAATAGCGTATTCACTTGTTGCAGAAGACGAAAACAGCATACAAATTGCTCTTGTCGGCAACAGTAATCTTTATTCAGGCTTTTCGCCCTGCGATTTATGGAATGAATATGGGTATACAAGCACAATCTGTGCAAGTGCACGTCAGACAATTGATGAATCCGTAAATTTAATACAGAAGTTTTTCAGTAAACAGAAGCCGAGACTTGTTATTATTGACAGTGATATGCTCTTTAACCATAACCCACGCATCAGAAATTACCGCAAAAAATCATATGGAATAAAGGATTTTCTTTTAAGAACAAAACCTGCCTTTCTGAAACAGGACATTGAAAGCATTTATTCTATATTAAAAAACAATGATAAAAACCGCAGTTTCAACACACACGGTTACAGATACAGCAGCAAAATATGCAAAATAGAATCTGTTGATTATATGCACAAAACAGATACCTCCGAAGAAATCCCACAGAATAATATAAATCAGATGGATACACTTATAAATCTGTGCCGCAATAACAGTGCAGAAATTCTTCTTATTGCAATTCCGTCAATATCATCATGGAATTATGAAAGACATAATGCGGCAGCTGCATACGCAGACAGCAGAGGACTTAATCTCATTGACCTTAACCTTCTGTATAATGAAATCGGTCTTGACCCTGCACAGTGCTTTCGTGATAACGGCAGTCATATGAACTATAACGGAGCGAAAGCCATAACAAACTATATAGGAAATTACATAAAAAGCAGTTATTCTGTTGAAAATCTGAAAAGCAATTACAAGTATTCGCTTTGGAATGATAACTATCAGCAATTTACAATCTACAAAAAAGGTCTTGAGGCATAAAAAATCCTTTCCGTACATCAGGAAAGGATTTATTATTATTATTATTATTTAATATCTGTTGCCTTTGTATCAAGGTATTCTTTTATCAGATACACAGGTCTGTTTTTCACCTGAATATACATTTTTGATAAATATTCGCCGATTAATCCGATGCTGATTAATTGAACTCCGCCTAAAAACAGCACTAAAACCACTATAGTTGTATATCCGGGCACATCAATTCCTGACACCAGCTTTTTGATAATAACAAATATCATATAAATTATTGCCATTGCAGAAAACAATGAACCTGAAAATGTTGATACTTTTAACGGAGCAGTTGAAAAAGCGATAATACCTTCAACAGCATATTTAAACAAGCTCCTGAAATTCCACTTTGATTTACCGTTTTCTCTGTCAGCAGCTTCATATGGAATATACTCAGTATTAAATCCAACCCAGGCAAACAAGCCTTTTGAAAACCTGTGGTATTCTGTCATTTTCAATACAGCGTCAACCATATTTCTCTTCATCAGACGGAAATCGCTTGCACCGTTAACAAAATCAATCTCTGTCATTTTATTGATTATTTTATAAAACAAGGATTTGAATTTGGAAATAACCTTTCCTTCATTCCTTTTTTCCTGATACGCTGCCACACAATCAATATGCGGATTGTTTTCCATAACATCGAGCATCTGCAAAACAACTTCGGGCTTTTGCTGCAAATCAGCGTCAATAATACAAACCTTATCCACCT
>DBFOUY010000028.1:0-2857 GCA_048365975.1 Eubacterium sp. | reverse complement strand
ATAATCGGCAACAGCTATATTTATATGTGTTATTTTTTTCATACCTTCTCCTTAGTATAAGGACTTATCTCTGTCAATTACTATGTGTTTTACTTTTCTTAAAAAAGCCCTCAGCTTTTTACTCTTTCTGTCTTTTGATGTTTTTTTATAATACTCTGCAAAAGCATTTTCAAAACCTATATTTTCAGATAATGAATAAAATTCCTTTCTGACCGGGCTTGGATTTTCTGATTTCAAAATATTTTGATTATACTTAATAATTTTTTCAGTACTTATTTCTTTTTTATCAATTTCAATACTATTAAATATAGCTAATCCTTTTTCAGTATTTATTATTACTGCAGAAACACCTTTATTATCATCATATCCTATAAGCTCCTTTTCAGCACCCCAAAAATCACCAAGAGTTATATCACTTTTTGATTTGAATTCACGGAACAAACAGTTATAGCAACTTTCTTTAAGAGCAATATTACCAAGAAAATAGTGAAAGTAATAATCAATAGTAATCGGCTCTCTGTAAAGCTTACCATTTTCAAATTCAATTTTAAATGAGCTGTTGTGCCATCCTAAATCCTTACTTCTGAAGCTTATATTTGAAATTGCTGATTTATATTGCTTACTTTTAAAATCCAGGTATGTATTCAACAGCTTTTTACTTGGAATGCCGTGACAAACAAAATCAACAATAATTAAATTATCATAAGCCTTGCCTAAAAAAGAATTTATACCTGCAGCCTGACAAGGACAACCGGAAAACAAGACAAGCTTGTTATTATCTAATAAAATCTTAATTTCTCTATAAACAGTTCCGATGTCACTTTGTGAATATTTTGAGCCAACCATTTTTTTAACCTGCTCAAAACTATTTGAAACAATATGCTTTACTGAAAAATCTTTATCAAACACAGCACCACAAACATAGCCACCATTTTCAAGAACATATTCAGCAAGCTTAATAAACATTCCACCAGAGGTACTTTGAAGTCTAACCTTTTCATCTGAATTCTTTGCGGCATAAGAAACTTTTAAGCTGTTAGATTCATTTTCATTTAAAACGGGACATACTCCTTCACACTTATTACATTTAACACATTTGTCAAAATTAATAAAAGGATATTCAAAATCAAGATGCTCTCTATTAAAGCTGATGGCATCAACAGGGCAGACATTTGAACAAGCTTTGCATAACACACATTTATCAACAGTTACCTTATCTATCAAAAATACCCCTCCATTCATTTGTTTTAATGACAATTATTGCGCTATTTTACTATAAAAATAAACAGAATATCAATTATATCAAATATAGTATAATAATTTACATTTTATAGTTACAAACATCTTTAATATAATTTTTAGATAAATCAATAATAGGATTCAAAAGTTTTTTTACACTGATATAATCAATGTTATTTTCAATGCTAAAATCCGATTTATCATTAACTAATCTTTCTATAATTCCAAGAGAAGCAGTCAAATCGCGCATTCGGGTATTTATTTTTTCACCACGATTAAACACCCAAAACTCTTTTTCAAAAATAATTGAAAAAGCAGTTGCGTGAAATGAATTTGAAATTACATAGCTTGCATTATGGATAAGCGATATAAACTCAACAGGACCTGCATTAATAAAGCATTTATCCGCATAACCTAATTGCTGAATTGAATAAATTTTCTTTCCTGTTTTATCTGCAGCCATTTTCGCAAATTCAGCTATTTTATCATTGCCGTCAAAATCATAAACCAAAATGTATTCATCATTGCCGGTATTATAAGTACACATCTGCTCCCAAGCTGATGATTCAAGTAAAAACACAGGATCCATAACCTGAACACCATTTTTAATACCAAGACTTTCTAATATATCAAGTCCTGATGATTCCCTGACGGAAATGAAGTTAAAATTAGAAAGCCACTGCTTAATTTGAGATTTATATTCATTCGGTACAGATGTTGTTGAAAAGCTTGCTGCATATGATGCTTTGATTGTATTCTCAGCCCCAAAATCAAGATAAAATGACGGATCCTTGCCATTCTGAAAAAAAGTATTCCAAATTTGGTCACTGCCGGCAAAATAAACATCTGCCGTGGGCGGATTATTTCTTAACTCTTCAATTGATGAATATTTTTTTGTTAAATGAAGCCTTTGCTTTGTAAAACTATCGAAATTCTGCTTACGCTCACTCTTAAGATTTTTAAGACGCTCAGGCAATTTCATCAGCAAATAAATCTGTTTAAGTAAAATTTTGTCAAAGGCAGGATTATTTACAGCAGTCAGGCTGTAATTTTTTGATAAATAATCAGGCTTGTAATTTATGATTTCAACACAATTGCCTAATGATTCAAGGTAAGTTTGAAGTGCGTAGGCTTGAAGTGATGCTCCTGAATTATAAACATCATGACAAGTAATTGTTTTAATATTCATATTTTCTTCTCTCTTGAGCAGCTGATTAAAATGTTTAGTTTATAAAAAGCAAACAAATTTTAATCAACAACAGAATACAATTTTTCTAACTCTATTTTATTTGTATAGTCTTCTTTTTTGATGTTTTCTGAAATTTCATTAAGTAATGCTTTATTGCTTAATACATTATATAATTCTTCAATACAATCATCAATTTCAAGTGGAACAATAATACCGTCATAACCATTAGTCAGCTGTGCCTTTGCAGTCGGATAATTTGTTATTATTACCGGTTTCGCTAACATCTGAGCCTCTCTTACAGTAACGGACTTGCCCTCATAAAGTGATGGCTGAGCATAAATATCACAGGCTTTTATATATGGATATGGGTTATCCCGTTTTCCGAGAATAATAACTGACTCTTCGACATTATACTGTTTAATTTTTTCT
>DBFOUY010000027.1:0-3769 GCA_048365975.1 Eubacterium sp. | reverse complement strand
AAATTAAGTGCCTTAACAGATTCATCAAAAAGCACACTTTTATGAACAAACTCCATATTATTCATTACCCTTCAGCTTGTCCATCAAATCATACATACCCTGTGAATGGTCATAGGTATTGTAGATTTTATCATATTCCTCAGTATTCCAGATTTCAATAACCTTGCCCTTACCCTTAAAAACAACAGTTGACGCATTCTCAAGCATAGCAGCAGCCTTAAGTCTTTGATTGACAGTGAATCGACCCTGAGAATCAAGAGTTGATTCCTCAGCATTATCAAGGAAAGAGGTTGTTGCATCATATTTCTGATTTTCGGTACCTATCTGCATTGACTCATAGGTTTCCTCAAAATGCTCAACAGGATAAAGAGTAAGACACTTACAGCCCCTGACTGTAACAGCAACCATATAAAATTCCTTGCCGAGTCTTTCACGCCACTTAGTAGGAATAGAAAGACGGCCTTTAGAGTCAAGCTTATAACCATCAAGTGTGCCGACAAATAAACGCATATCTTTCTCTCCTTTCATCATTTTGTGGGAATTAGTTTGGGATTTAATTGAAATCTATGGGAATTAATTGGATTTTCTTCCTCTACTACATTATAATTAGGTAAATAAAGTTTGTCAAGGACAAATTAAAAGTTAAGACATTTGTAACTAAATTGTAATTTTTAGATTTTTCATACAGTTGTTTATTTAAGTGTTATATGTTATAATTTTTATATCACATTTAAGGAGAACAATATGGAAGATTACAAATCAACATGGCGTGAGAAAATCGGTTATGGTGTAGGCGCAATAGGTCTTGATTTAAGCTACGGCTTATTCTATTCCTATTTATCCTACTATTTATCAAGTGTTCTCGGTCTTAAAGAGGGCTTTCTTCTTTTGCTGACTCCCCTTGCAAGAATATGGGATGGCATCAACGACCCGATGATGGGTACAATTGTTGATAACACAAAAACCAAAATGGGTAAATACAGACCATGGATCGTTATAGGTGCAGTATCAAATGCGGTAGTGCTTTCTCTGTTATTTACAAGCTTCGGTATGAGCGGAACAAAGCTCTATATTTACATAGCAGTTATGTATGTGCTGTGGGGTATGACAAACACAATGGCAGACATCCCTTACTGGTCAATGGTACCGAGCTTTACAACAGACCCCGGTGACAGGAACCTTGTTGCAACAGTTGCAAGAACTTTTTCCGGATTGGGTCAGGGAATAATCACAGTAGCTACACCGATTATTCTGCCTATGCTTTCAAGCGGTATGACAACTGACAAGGGATATTCGGCTAACGGTTTTTCAAAATGGGCAATAATCTGTGCAGGTTTGCTTGTTCTGTTTTCAGCAATATGTGTATTTTCAACAAAAGAAAAACACGTTGTATACAGCAATAAGGAAAAATTCTCATTCAAAAAAATGTTTCAGGTTATTGCAAAAAATGATCAGTTAGTTGTTTTCATAATATTTGCTATGGTATCAAATGCAGGATGGTATCTGACAAGCGGTACAGCCGTATATTATTTCACAGATGTTCTCGGCAATCCTGAGGCACAAAGTCTGTTTGCAACAATCGGTGCAGTCGGCTCTGTCCTTGGTCTGCTTGTAATCCCTGTCCTGTCAAAGAAAATGAGCAAAAAAAGCATTTATCAGTTTTCGCTGATAATGGCAATAGCAGGCTATGCACTGATGTTTCTGTTCGGTCCTATTCTAAAAATCACCATAGCTATGGATATAAGCTACATTCTTGCATCAATCGGCATAGGCTCAATGTTTGTTGCACAGACAATCTTTCTTGCTGACATTGTTGACTACGGCGAATATAAAACAGGTGAAAGAAACGAGTCAATCACCTTTTCAATGAAGGGCTTTCTTCAGAAGCTTGCTTACACAGTTCAGACAATTATTCTGTTCGGCGGATTAAAGCTTATGGGATATAATGAGCAGATTACATCAGGTGCTGTAAATGACTCAACAAAAACAGCAATCGGAATTATCGCTTTTGCTGTTCCCCCTGTTCTTATGATTATTTCACTTGTTGTATTCTCAGCAAAATTCAAAATACATGGTGAGCTTGCCGACAAGGTTCACAGCTTTATCGTTGAAAAACGTTCAGCAGATGGAAATGATAATTTGCAAAATATATAAAAAACAGCCACAGATTTGAAAATCTGTGGCTGTTTTTTTGCAATAACGTATCACCTTTTGACTCAATCAAAACTGTTATGGTCAGATTCAATAATCTCACTGCCTATGATTTGGTTCATAACATCTCTCATAAAATGATTACTTGCATAGGGCTGTACCTTTTCCTTTTCAACAAGTGATGAAACAATAGTATTGACATTCTGTGCAAAGCCTTTTTCGCACAGCTTTTTTAATGTTGTGTAAGTAGTTGACTTTTTCCAGCCAAGCCTTTCATTGCAAAGCTTAACAAGCTCGCCCGAACTCAGCGTCTCATTATCCCATACCACACACATAAATCTGAAATCACTTTCACAACGTCTGAATTTCATAAAAAACACATTTCCAAATCAGGTCTATTGTTATAAACCTCATTTTTGGTCTATAACAACCTATCAAATTTGTCAAGTGCATTTTGAACTATTTTTTAACTTGGAATTGTTCTGTTCTGTAATCAATATAATCTTGTGCTATTTCTTCTCTTATAGACAATATTTTTTTATATAATTTTAAATTTTCCTTTCCATCATCCTTTGCCAGCTGTATTATTGCTTTTTGCTCAATAGCCTGATTTAAAGCGTCTTTTGCATGATATGAATATTTGGTTAAACAAATATCTTTATTTGTTATACTTTGGTCATTTACTGTCGCAACAGTTGAATCACATGATGTAAAATATTCTTTGATGATATTCTCAATGTTATATTTTTCAGATTGAGTATTATGAACTATGACTAATCCTCAGAAAAAAACAAACAGCAATTATTATAACAGAAATAAATACTATTTTTTCTTTATAAGCACTCCTTTCAAAACGAAACAAGCATCACTACGGATTTTTAATCTGCGATAGTTGCCATTGATATGTTCTAAAAAATCATCTTTTATCTTTTTGTCGGTTTCATATTCATATACATCTGCAAAAATTGACAAAAGGTGATATGTTCTACACTGATATATTATTGCTCCGTCTTTATTTTTTGGTACATTGAAATTAAATACGACAGACATAAGAACAGATATTAACGCTATGATTATTTTGCACACTTGTCATAGCATTTACTCTTCTGTAAATTCAAGAATGTCACCGGGCTGACAATCAAGCTCTCTGCATATTGCATCAAGGGTTGAAAAGCGGATAGCCTTTGCCTTACCCGTTTTGAGTATTGATAAATTTGCCTGTGTAATTCCGATTTTATTAGCCAGCTCTAAAGAGGACATTTTTCGTTTAGCAAGCATTACATCAAGATTAACTATAATCGCCATATGCCCTCCTATATTGTCAGTTCATTTTCTTCTTTTATTTCTATAGCCTTTTTGAAAACCTGCCTGATAACCTGCAATACTATTGCCATAAAAATCTCACCCAGTGAAAGCATAGAAAACACTATAATAAAATCATAAACGCAAGTCAGCAGACTGATAATGACAGATACTATTCCGACAACAGCGGCATAAATGCAGGCAAAGCTTATTAGGTTAAGATAGGTTAACGTTTCAAACTCAAACACAAAATCTTTTTTTATATTTGTAAGAAGCTTATCAATGCAGACAAGTGCCGCATAGCCTGCAGGCACAA
>DBFOUY010000026.1:0-8086 GCA_048365975.1 Eubacterium sp. | reverse complement strand
CAGTACATTGTTGAAGAGGCTTTTGCTTCAGGTATTGAGGATGTACTTATTATCACAAACAGAGGCAAGGGTGCAATTGAGGACCATTTTGACCATGCGTTTGAGCTTGAGGCAAAGCTTGAGGGCAACGAAAGCAAAAAGAAGATTTATGATGACGTTATGCAGTGCTCAAAATTCGGCAATATCTACTTTATCCGTCAGAAGGAAACAAAGGGTCTTGGTCACGCTGTTCTTTGTGCAAAGAGCTTTGTGGGCAATGAGCCGTTTGCTGTTCTTTACGGCGATGATGTTATTCTTTCAGAAACACCTGTTACAAAGCAGTTATGCGATGCTTATGAGAAGTATGGCAAGGGTGCTGTTGGTGTTAAAGAGGTACCTGGCAAGGCAATTACAAAATACTGCTCACTTGCTGTTGACCCTATTGAGGATAACTGCTACAACTGTACAGATATGATTGAAAAACCAAGCGAGGACGAGATTTTATCTAATTTCTCAATCCTTGGCAGAGTTGTTATGCCTCCTGAGATTTTTGATATTCTTGAGGAAACTCCTCTCGGTGCAGGCAACGAGCTTCAGCTTACAGATGCTATGAAAACCCTTGCTCAGACAAAGGGTGTAGTAGCTGTTGATTATGAGGGCACACGTTACGATATGGGTAATAAGTTCGGTATTCTTCAGGCAAATATCGAGGTTGGTTTAAAGCATCCTGAAACACAGTCAGAGCTTAAGGATTATATCAAAAAGATTGCAAAGGATTTAGACTGATTATGATTAAAATTGAACGCACAAGCGTGATGAATTTTGATAATGCTATGCGTGGTGCAAGAAATCCGCTTAATTCCTGGGCAAGGTATGATTCTGAATTTGACGAAAACGGTCATTTTGTTTTCGGTGAAAATGACTTGTCACTTGCAAAGCGTCTGTGCTCAGCAGGTACTGATCACAGAAAATTTATCAGAATGATTTTTGTAAGTGTTGACATCACTGCTCCGCTTTACTGGTGGAAAGAATATGATACCTATAAGGTAGGCACAGTTGCAAATTCAACATCTACAATGCACAAAATCACTTCAAAGCCCTTTGAGCTCAGCGATTTTTCAGTTGACCATATGAATGATGAGGGTATCAGAGCTATGGAAAAGCTTATTGAAACCCTTGAGGATTTAAGACTGAGATTTGTTGAAACAAAGGATAAAGAGCTTTGGTATACAATAATTCAGCTTCTGCCAAGCTCTTATAATCAGATGCGTACCTGTACTCTGAATTATGAAAATTTAGTCAATATTTATTATGCAAGACGTAACCATAAGCTTGCGGAATGGCACGAGTATTGCGACTGGGCAAAAGCGCTGCCTTATTTTGAGGAGCTGTTTATAACGGAAGAAGCAAAGGACTGATAAAATAATGTCACAATACTATTATAATCCATTCGGTGACAGCGGAATAAATGAAGAAAATCAAAGAGCTTTTCTGAAAAAACAGCAGCAGAAGAAAGAGAAAAGGGAAATAAGAATTATAAGCCTTTTTATGGGGGCAGCAATTATTTCCTATCTTGTTGTACAGAGCTTTGTTTTAGCATTGCTTATGGCAACAGGCTATTATTCAAAATTTGAAAGCGATGTAGTTTTTCAGTCCGGCTTTACGATAATCGGTGTGTCATTTTTAGCGGTGTTTGTGCCGTTTGGCATTATGGCTATGATTAACAAAAAGCGTTATGCTCATCCGATTATACCGAATAAACCCATAAAATTCAGCAAATGTATAATGTGGATTGCATTCGGAATGCTTTGCTGTATTTTTGCAAATGTTTCTGTTTCATACCTGATAACTATGATGGAAGCACTGTTTGATGTTAAGTTTACTCAGGGTGAAATGTTAGAACCAAACTCCGTTTTCAGCTGTGTTATGATCACTGTATCTACTGCAATAATCCCCGCAATATGTGAGGAATTTGCAATGCGCTGTTGTTCACTGCAGCTTTTGAGAAAGTATGGAAGCGGCTTTGCCGTATTTGCTGTCAGCATCGTTTTCGGACTGCTTCACGGCAATGTTATACAGTTCCTTTTTGCGTTTATTGTAGGTCTTGTTCTTGGTTATATTACTGTCAAAACAAACAGTATTGTGCCTGCCGTATGCATTCATGGGTTAAGCAATGGTATTTCAGTTGTAAATTCTGTTGTTAAATACGCAGCAGGTGAAAAGTCTGCAAATACATCGGTTGTTATACTTTATTTGTTCTGGTTTGCAGCAGGTGCAGTCTGCGGATTGATTTTGCTTGTTAAAGGTGATTTCAAAAACAATAAAGCCCCTGGCAGAAGTGTGCTGACAAACGGACAGAAGATAGTTTCATTCCTGTTCCCGTGGATGATTATTCCTTTTGCGTTACTTATTTATTTAACTGCAAAAACAATCGTTTAGCATTATGAGTAATGAGTTTATGAAAAGAGCCATTGAGCTTGCAGAGCTTTCCGCAATGGAAGGGGAGGTTCCAGTTGGCGCAGTGGTTGTTAAGGATAATGAAATAGTCGGCGAGGGCAGAAACAGACGGGAGTTTGGAAAAAATGCTTTGTATCACGCAGAGCTTGAGGCTATTGATAACGCCTGCAAAAAACTCGGCGGCTGGAGGCTGTGGCAGTGCGATTTGTATGTTACTCTTGAGCCTTGCCCTATGTGCGCAGGTGCAATAATAAATTCAAGAATTAAAACCTTGTATTATGGTGCAAAGGATTTAAAGGCAGGCTCCTTTGGGTCAATCGTTAATTTTAATGATATACCCTATAACCATAAGCCAGAAATTATTGACGGCATTATGGCAGGGGAGTGCTCAGCACTGCTCACCGACTTCTTTAAAAAATTAAGAGAACAAAAGAAAAACGGTAATTAATGAATTTCATTAATTACCGTTTTGTTCTGATATCCAGCCATTTCAAATAATACCGTAGGGGCGGATGGTATCCGCCCCTACGATGTTAGAACAATAAAAGGCTGTAAAAAACGAAAGTTTTTTACAGCCTTTTTTGTTATATAATTTTATATATTATACATTAATTTCAACGCTTACACCGAGAAGGTCTTTTTCCTTTTCAAGAATAGGATTAACTACCTCATTAAGGAAATCAGCAGTCTGCTGAGGTGCTCTGCCCACAAAGTTTTCAGGCTTAAGAATTTCTAAAATCTCTTCCTTGGTAATCATAAATGCATGGTCATTTGCAATTCTGTCAACAAGGTCATTCTTACCACCCTCAACCTTAACAACTGCACCTGCAGCCATTGAGTGCTGTCTGATTTTTTCGTGAAGCTCCTGACGGTCGCCGCCTTTTTTAACAGCATCCATCATAATGTTTTCTGTTGCCATAAACGGAAGCTCGCTCATAAGTCTTGCTTCAATAACCTTAGGGTATACAACAAGACCTGATGTTACATTGATATATAAATCAAGAATACCGTCTGTTGCAAGGAAAGCTTCAGCAACTGATACACGCTTGTTTGCAGAGTCATCAAGTGTTCTTTCAAACCACTGTGCAGATGCTGTCCATGCAGGGTTGAGTGCATCAATCATAACATAACGTGAGAGTGACGCAATACGCTCTGATCTCATAGGATTTCTCTTATAAGCCATTGCTGATGAACCGATTTGATTTTTTTCAAATGGCTCTTCAATCTCTTTAAGATTCTGGAGAAGTCTTAAATCGTTTGAGAATTTGCAGCATGACTGAGCAATCAGACCAAGGCAGTTGCAAACGATTGTATCAAGCTTTCTTGCATAGGTTTGTCCGCTTACAGGGAAGCAAGCCTTAAAGCCCATTTTTTCAGCAATTTTTCTGTCAAGCTCCTTGCACTTTTCGTGGTCGCCGTCAAACAACTCAAGGAATGATGCCTGTGTGCCTGTTGTGCCCTTTGAGCCAAGGAGCATAAGGCTGTCGATAACGTGACAGATTTCCTCATAGTCCATTACCAAATCCATAAGCCAGAGAGAAGCTCTCTTTCCTACGGTAGTAGGCTGTGCAGGCTGAAAGTGTGTGAAGCCGAGGCAAGGCATATCCTTATATTCATCGGCAAATTTTGCAACGCTTGAAATTGCGTTAACAAGCTTTTTCTTGATTAGCATAAGAGCCTCACGCATAGTGATAACATCAGTGTTGTCACCGACATAGCAGCTTGTTGCACCAAGGTGAATAATCGGTCTTGCGTTAGGGCAAAGCTCACCATAAGCGTGAACGTGGCTCATAACATCGTGACGGAACTTCTTTTCATATTCCTGAGCAACCTCATAGTTGATGTCGTCAGCGTGAGCCTTAAGCTCCTCAATCTGCTCTTTTGTTACGTTTAAACCAAGCTCGTTTTCAGCCTCAGCAAGAGCAATCCAGAGCTTTCTCCATGTTCTGAATTTGAAATCAGGGGAGTAAATATACTGCATTTCTTTTGAAGCATAACGTGCATTAAAAGGTGAATTATAAGTGTTATTAGGCATTAGTCAAGTCCTACTCTCTTCATCATTTCTGCATAAGCATCTTCAACACCGCCCATATCACGGCGGAAACGATCCTTATCTAATTTTTCGTGTGTGTTAATATCCCAGAAACGGCAGGTGTCAGGGCTGATTTCGTCAGCAAGAACGATTGTGCCGTCGCTTGTTTTACCAAATTCAAGCTTGAAGTCGATAAGCTCAACACCGATTGAAGCAAAATACTCTTTAAGAACGTCATTAACTGTGAATGCCATTTCTTTAATCTGCTCAACCTCTTCTCTTGTAGCAAAGCCGCATGATACAGCATGGTAGCCGTTAATCAGCGGATCGCCGAGGTCATCGTCTTTATATGAAAATTCGATTGAAGGGCAAACAAAATCCATACCCTCCTCAAGACCTAAACGCTTACAGATTGAGCCTGCAGCACGGTTTCTGATAATAACCTCAAGAGGTACGATTGTAACCTTTTTAACAGCAGTTTCTCTGTCAGAAAGCTCCTCAACAAAGTGAGTCTTAACGCCCTTCTTTTCAAGAATCTGCATTAAGTAGTTTGACATTTTGTTATTAACAACACCCTTGCCTGCAATTGTGCCTTTTTTAAGACCGTTAAATGCAGTAGCGTCATCCTTATAATCAACAATAACAATGTCAGGGTCCTCAGTAGCCCAAACCTTTTTTGCCTTGCCCTCATAGAGCTGTGTTGTTTTTGTCATAGTTTATTTCTCCTTTATTTCAAATAAATTATTTTTTATAAACTGACTTGATTCTTTCGATTGCTTCAACTGTTTTTTCAGCATTGCCGAATGCTGTCAGTCTGAAATAGCCTTCGCCTGCAGGACCGAAGCCTGAGCCCGGTGTGCCCACAACCTGACACTTGTCAAGAAGCTCATCGAAAAATTCCCAGGATGTGTAGCCCTCAGGTACTCTCAGCCATACATAAGGTGAGTTAACACCACCGTAGCATTCAAAGCCTGCATCGCAAAGACCGTCAAAAATAACCTTAGCGTTCTTCTGATAGTATGCAAGTATTTCCTTAATCTGCTTCTGACCCTCTTCTGTATAGATAGCCTCGGCAGCTCTCTGTGTGATGTATGAAACGCCGTTGAACTTAGTAGCCTGACGTCTTGCCCAGAGAGGATTAAGGCTTGTACCATTAAATACTAATTCCTTAGGTACTACTGTGTAGCCGCAGCGCATACCTGTAAAGCCTGCTGTCTTTGAGAATGAACGAAGCTCAATAGCACAGGTCTTAGCACCCTCAATCTCATAGATTGACTTAGGAATATCGTCACTAACAACAAATGCCTCATAAGCTGAGTCGAAAAGGATTAATGAGTTGTGCTCGTTAGCAAAATCAACCCACTTCTTTAACTGCTCCTTTGTTGCAACCATACCTGTAGGGTTGTTAGGGAAGCAGAGATAAATAACATCAGGGATTTCCTCAGGAATATCAGGTGAAAAGTTGTTTTCTGCTGTGCAAGGCATATAGATGATGTTTGACCATAAGCCGTTTTCATCCTTATCACCTGATCTGCCTGCCATAATGTTTGTGTCAACATAAACAGGGTAAACAGGGTCACAGATTGCAACCTTATTGTCAACAGCAAAAATATCGCCGATATTACCGCAGTCGCTCTTTGCACCGTCACTGAGGAAAATTTCATCCTTAGCAATATCAATGCCTCTGTCAGCGTAATCGTGCTTCTGAATAGCATCAAGAATGAAATCATATCCGTACTCAGGCGGATAACCGCGGAATGTATCCTCGCTTGCCATTTCATCAACAGCCTTGTGCATTGCTTCAATTACTACAGGAGCAAGGGGCTTTGTTACGTCACCGATTGAAAGACGGATAACGTCAGCCTCAGGATGAGCAGCTTGATATTCTCTCTGCTTTTTAGCAACAGTTGAGAATAAGTAGCTTGCTTCAATCTTTAAAAAATTTTCATTGATTTTCATATATTTTAAACCTCCAAATTATTTATATATCTATTTCACCTGTAAAAACAGTGGCAGCAGGTCCTGTCATAAACACGCTGTCCTCTTCCTTGCCTGACCACTGAATCTGCAAATCACCGCCTATAAGGTGAACAGTTACATCATTGTCGGCATAGCCGTTAAGGATAGCAGCAACAACTGTTGCGCAGGTGCCTGTTCCGCAGGCAAGTGTTTCGCCTGTGCCACGTTCATAAACACGCATTTCTATATTTTTTCTGTCAATCACTTTAGCAAATTCTGCATTTATTCTGTTAGGGAAAATGTCTGTATTACATTCAAACTTTGAGCCATAAAAATCAAGCTCAAAGTCCTTTGGATGTTCGTCAATGAACATAACAGCGTGTGGGTTGCCCATTGAAACGCAGGTCATATTGAATTCTCTGTCTGCTACTGTAATTTTTTCGCTGATAACCTTTTCATTTTTACTGTTAACAGGAACATCAGCAGCTTTTAATATAGGAGCACCCATATCAACCTTTGCAAGCACAACCTTGCCGTTTTCAACAGTAACATCAATATATTTCACTGCTCCCATTGATTCAATTGAAAAGTTTGTTTTGTCAGTGTATCCGTTGTCATAAACGTATTTTGCAACACAGCGTATTCCGTTGCCACACATTGCTCCGCGTGAGCCGTCAGCATTGTACATAACCATTTCAAAATCGGCTTTTGTGCCTTTTTTTATAAGAATTATTCCGTCACCACCCACACCGAAGTGTCTGTCAGAAAGCTTTACCGCAAGCTCACTTTCATTTGTGACGTTTTCTTTAAAGCAGTCAATATAGACGTAGTCGTTGCCTGCTCCGTGCATTTTTGTGAATTTCATAAATTATCACCCTGTATATATCTATTCCGTAAAGTCGTTAATAATTTCTTTTGCTATCTCTGTGATTTTTTTGCCCTTTTTCATACTTTCCTGCTGTAGATATTTGTGAGCGGCAATTTCACCCATATCATTTGTTTTCATCAATATCAGCTTAGCTTTTGAAATCAGCTCGCTGTCATCATTATCTCTCTGTGTAAATGATGAGCGTGTGCTTACAAGAACTGCAACTGTCTGCAAAAATTCCTCTTTATTCACAGGAAGTGGAAGACTTACAAGATTACCCATATATTCGGGAATACCGTTTTTTGAAAGAGCAACAACATCAAAGCCGAAAGGCAGATTTTCTGCAAGGACACCTGCACCCATATCGCTGAGAATTGAAGCGCACACAACAACACCCTCATTCAGAGCACGGGCTATGCCAAGCACGCTTGAGCCGCGTGCACACACGTGTGAAACATGAAAGCCCTCATTCTCCAAAAGGGAACGTAATTGCATAGCAGTTTCCTTAACAGGATATGCAATAATAATGTCCTTCATCAGCTTTACCTTTCTGTGTATATTTTTAATTATTATAACATTTATAATGATAGTGTTCAATAGCAAAAATGCTCTATTTTACCATTTTAATTATTGTATTTTTTGTGAAATTGATTGAAGCAAAAACAATAAATTAGTAACTTTTGCGACAAATTACACATATTTTGAAAATTACTGAGTTTTTTTTGTAACAAAATAAACAAAAACAACTTGATTATTAGTAATAAAGATGTTATTATAGAGCTATATCTTGG
>DBFOUY010000025.1:0-7245 GCA_048365975.1 Eubacterium sp. | reverse complement strand
TGACACTGCGGTATCGGGACGCTCTGTATTACTGACACAACTGAAAAAGGATTTTATATCCGTATCAAGAAACGGTACAAGCTCTCCGTAATCCAGCAGAGTATTAAGATTAGCAGATTTAAGCCTCTGCTCCACACCCTTGACAAGCTCAGGATCAGCCCTGTTGTCAATGTAGCCTATAACGACAGGCGTTGAGGCGGCAGAGCCCATTTTAATCTGCTTGAATTTCAGATGATGCGTTTTGAGCCTTTTTCTCAGCAGTGCTTTATTATCGTTAAGTGCCTCAATAAAGCACTCCTTTGCACCCCTGACATTGCTTTCGTTTGACGGCTCGTCAACACTTCTCTTGCTCCAGCCCTGTATACCGAATACAAGTGCCTTATTATTTCCGTCAAGAATAAATACGCAGAAGCCTGACATCAAAAAATAATAGCAGTCATCAAAGGTGGTTGCCTCATTCATTTCAAGCGAATTAACCACCTTAAGCTTTATTGTGTCAAGCAGCTCCTGCTTTGTTTCAAACTCAAGCTCTCTGCCGAGAATGGGATTCATTATCATCTGTGATAGCTGGAGCGAATCAATCAAGCCGTCCATAACACAGAAAAAACCTTTCACTCCGCATATTACTGCTTCACGCAGAAGAAAATCAGAGCAATCCTTAAAATCATCCTCAAATTTTTTCTTATTCAGTTCATAATCTGTGAAAAGATTATCTGTTGAATTTTCCAAAATTATTTTCACAGCCTTTCCATTTAAACAACAATGTTATACGTCCTGATTAATTTTTGCATAATAAAGAAAATTATTCACAAAATGTTATAGTAAAACAATAAAAGGATGATTATATGGCAATAAATTTTATAAGAGCAATAATAATTTATGTGGTAATAATTATTGCTGTAAGACTTATGGGAAAAAGGCAGGTTGGCGAGCTTAAGCCCCACGAGCTTGTAATAACAATACTGATAAGTGCAATAGCAGTTATACCCCTTGAGGAAAACTCTATGCCCCTTGCAAACTGTCTTGTACCTATTCTGCTGTTTGTAAGCCTTGAAATCATAATGAGCGTTATATCAATGAAAAGTCTTTGGTTCAGAAATATCCTTCAGGGCAGACCTATATTCATAATCAGGCAAGGAAAGCTTGACCAGAAAAAGCTGAAACAGCTCAGACTGACAATGGATGATGTTGTTGACGCATTAAGACAAAAGGATATTTTTGACATCAGTCAGGTTGAGGATGCGGTTATTGAAACAAACGGTTCAATATCAGTTCTGCCAAAGGCAGAATATCAGCCCATAACTGCATCTGACATAAATCTGTCAGTAAAGGAAAAGGGTATGCCTGTTGCAATTGTTATCGACGGCAAAGCAGTCAACGAATATTTCAATGAGTATAAGCTCAAGGACAGTGAGATTGAGCTTGTACTGCAAACCGTCAACAAAGACGCTGAAAAAATTATGCTTTTAACAATTGATGACGACGGGAATACCTATTTAATTGATAAGGAGAAACAATGAAACGACTTTTTGTAGCAATCGCATTTCTTGCACTGGCATTAGGACTTTGCACCTTTGAACAGATTACAATAAATAAAACCTATTCGCAGGCAGACAAATACATTGACATTGCCATTGAACAGGTTGAAAAGCAGGACTTTAAGGGCGCTGAGGAAACCTGCAGCACCCTTGATAAATACTGGGACAGCAAACAGCAGTATCTCACTGCAATGATTGACCACGGCTCACTTGACGATACAGGTGTAACAATCACCTCGCTCAAGGATTTGGCAAAAAACGAAAGTGACGACCTTGAAAGTGAGCTGATAACTGCTAAAAATCAGATACAATCAATTTATGATAATCAGAAAATCACCTTCGGCAACATATTCTGATATAATTAGAATTTCAAAATTCTTCGCTCACTCTCTTAACGCCCCTTTGTCTGCAAGATTTATTATTCTAAGACCTTTTTCAGCTGCGTATTTCACAGTATAGGCTGTCCCTCCAAAAGGCTTTTTAAGGTAACATATACAGCATGAGCTGTTGTCAGCCATAAATCTGTTTCGTCTGTGCATACAGCCATTATAATATTGCGATGAGGTATAAACCACCTTGTCGCTTTTTTCGATAATTGAGTTGTATATTTCAATATCCTTTTTATTCCACTTTTCAGTTTGAGTTTCGCATGGCAGTGCAAGAACAAGCTTTATATTTTCATTACATCTTTTTGCGTCTAAAACAGTTAATGCACAAAGAGTGTCAAAGCCCAACGCACCTCCGCATATAAATGTGTCATAGCCATTATTTATAAGAATTTCAATTTGTTTATTCATTTTTTTACATACCCTTGATTTTTCTTCTGCAGGCATATTTCTATGCCCTGAAAAACAGCAGGTTTTTGTTTTCATAATATTTGCCTTTCGTTTGTTGATTATCATGAATACTGCATAACTTTACAGTATAATTTACTATATAGAAAAAGCTTGACCCAAAAAGTCAAGCTGCTATAAAAAATCTTATATATTTGTTACGCTACAAGTGATTTGTTTAATCTAATTCATATATTAAATAATCAACTACATCCGTATCCATTTTATCGGGATGTCTGCTTAACTCTTCATCAAGTAAAGCATTTAGCTCCTCGTTAGTAAACGGGTCATCACTTTTCTGTATCGCTTTTAATTCTTCAACTGAAAAACGTATTGAATTGTCAAGAAAATTAATAAACTTTTTCATTGCTGACATTGACATATTAACACAAGTAAATAAAATTTTAAAAACCAGCTTAATGAAAAAAGTAGAAATATGAACCATTTTTTGTCCTTTATACTTCTATGTAGTATTTCTTATTTTCAATAACTCCATAAGATTTTCAAGTGTTTTTTTACTCTTCGGGTCAAGTTTTTCCCACAGCTTAATCAGTTCTGTTTCTTTGACCGTTAATTTATCGAACTTTTCTTTATTACCAAATAATTGTGAAGGGGATATTCCAAAACCATCACAAAGCTGAAATAATGTATCAAGCTGAGGCATGGTCTTTCTTTTAAATATATTAGCTACTGTACTCGCCGGCAAATCACTTTCAACAGCAACCTTGTAATTTGTCCATCCCCTTATATCTCTTAATTCTATAAGAGCATCCACAATATCCTCAGGCTTAAGCATTTCATCAGAACTCATAACATCTCCCTCCACCTGTTACTATTCTAATACATTTATGCTTAAAACTGTTATAGCAATCATTAGAAGTCTATTACCAATAATTGTAAATAAGCTTTTTTCTTTTGCGATTCGATAATCTGTCAAACCAGAATTTTCTTTTAATTCATTCAGTTTTTTAATAACATTCATACTATAATATCACCTCTGCTACTATTATACTATAAATGAACACTAAACTGTTATACTAGAGTTGTAGACAATCATTTCCAGTAAAGAGTATAATTTAATATATGTAAAAACACTATTTTTATTAAGTACTTATCAAAAACAAAAATGAGCAGACATTAAGTCTGCTCTCAATTATTTATTTTATTGACAAAAATAAAAATATATACTATAATAAAAATGAACAAGGAGCTATCCGATAGACGGTTAGCCCTTAGATGTTGTTAAAAATAACCGCACCAATTGAGCAGGGGGCGGTTATTTTTTTATGCTCATTATGTAGCCTGTGGCAACAATAAGAATAATCACAATAAATGTTAAATATTCCATAGCATCACCCCCTAAAAGAATTAGAGGGCATCGCCCTCTTTAAAAAGGGCTAACCGCCTACCGTTTATAGATAACTCCTTGCAGGATTAGAGTGCTGTCGCACAATTCCTATTTGATATAATAACAAATATTTACAACTTTTTCAACCGAAAAATAAAACAAACCAAATTATTGACATGCAAAACAATTTAAAGTATAATAATATAAGTGAACAAGGAGTTATCCGATAGACGGTTAGCCCCAAATATTGATTACAAAAAAGTAACCGTACCCAGTGCTAATGGCGGTTACTTTTTTGTTTGGTTTTGTTTTATCCACTCAACAAGTATAGTAACAACTATACCCATTACTGTAAAAGTTATAGAGAGAATTTCAAAATCACTCATAAAAGCTTTCCCTCCTTGCAAAGATTCCCTTAAAGGGTTTCTATGTAATCAGAGGGTCACAGTCCCTCTGTAATGACATTTGTCATAAGAGGACTAACCACCTATATGTCTATGATAACTCCTTGCAGGATTAGAGTGCCGTCGCACAATTCCGATTTGATATAATAACAAATATTTACAACTTTTTCAACCGAAGAATAAAACAAACCTAATTATTGACATATAAAACAATTTAAAGTTAATATAAATGAACAAGGAGCTATCCGATAGACGGTTAGTCAAGAAACTAAAGAAAAAGATTAGTCACTTGTAGCAGGGCGGCTAATCTTTTTTATTATGATAAAAAGTGCAATAATAATTATAAGTATCATTAAATTAATTAATAATAGCAATTATGTCAAAAAAGTCATATTATCAAACTGAAAAATTATAAAAAATGCAGAAATAGTGTTACCTTTTCATAAAAGTGTAACTATATAATTGAATATGTTACTAATGGTGTTTTAACCATTTCGCTGAGGTGAGCAAAATGACATCAGCAGAAGGATTAAAACAATATCTGAAAAATGAGTTAACAAACAAGAGAGCACAGCTTGGCATTTCACAGGAGAGAATGTCGGAAAACCTTAGTATTTCTCTGCGTTCTTACTCTAATCTTGAACACGGCAGATATTGCTGTTCTCTTACTACATTTATTAATTATGTCAACTGCTTTGATATTGATAAGGATAAGCTGTTTGCGGATCTTGCTGATATTCTGAAGCAGGATGAAGAATAGTATACATATTCAGATACGTACAAATAAACATTAAAGATATTAAACTTTTTATTGCTTTTTTAAATCATATATGTTATGCTAATTAGCGAATTAATGAGATAATTATTTTTCATTGAAACAAAGCTAGCATATTGCGGGGTGTAGCGCAGGTGGTAGCGCACCAGACTGGGGGTCTGGGGGCCGCAAGTTCAAGTCTTGTCACTCCGACCATTAGACCTTAGAAAGTTTTGAAACTCTCTAAGGTCTTGTTTTATGCCAAATTTGGCTTAAATACAGGGAAAACAAGCACTAAGAGAATTGAATTTATACTCATACAAACCTATACAGACCACACACAAAATTAAAATTAAGGGGTAGATTTCAGGGGTACAAGGGGTACTAATTGGGGTAGATTTTGGGGTGCTTTCAGAGCATAATTTTATACATTTTAATATATTAAATTTTATACATAGCCACTTATTCTATTTTAGAATGAGTGGCTTTTTTCATTTTACATAGCCATTAACTTTAATGGCTAAATCTGAATAAGGAGGTTAAAATGATGAATATGGAAAAGGAGGTAAAAAAGAGTGAAACCGAACAAAAGAAATCATCAGAGTTAAAACATATTCCGTTGGAACTGCTTGACGATTTTCCAAATCATCCTTTTAAGGTAAGAGATGATGAAGATATGCTTGAACTGATTGAAAGTGTAACAGAGCGAGGTGTGCTTGTTCCTGCTATTGTAAGACCGAAACCAAACGGCAGATATGAACTCATATCGGGACACCGAAGAAAAAGAGCAAGTGAGTGTGTGGGTAAAAATACATTGCAGTGCTTTGTTAAAGATTTGGATGATGCGGAAGCTACTATTATTATGGTAGACAGTAATATTCAGAGGACACATATTCCGCCAAGTGAAAAAGCCTTTGCATACAAAATGAAATTGGATGCTATGAATATTCAAGGAAAAAGAAATGATTTAACTTCTGTCCCACTAGGACAGAAGTTATCAAGACAAATGTTGTCAGAACAAACAGGAGAAAGTCAAACTCAAATTCAGAGATATATCCGCTTAACATTTCTTGTACCTGAACTGCTTGAAATTGTTGACGAAGGAAGAATGAAAATGCGCCCTGCTGTTGAGATTTCATATCTTGATGAAGATAGTCAGCGTGATTTGGTGGATGCAATAGATGAAGAGGTTTGCACCCCTACTCACGCTCAGGCAATAAGGCTGCGAAAGGCTTTCAATGAAAATGTTTTGACAAGAGAATTTATTTTTATTGTAATGCAGGAGGAAAAGCCGAATCAAAAAGACAGAATTATTTTGAAAGCCGATACTTTAAACGAGCTTATTCCGAAAAGTGTTTCAGAAAGTAAAAGGCTTGAATATATCCGCAGGGCTTTACAGTATTATGGAAAATTTCTGCAAAGGCAACGAGTTAATGCTAAAGAAAGCAGATAAATAAATCGCATTTTTGCAAAAAATATATTATGATATATAATATAGGCAGAAGGAGTGATTTGTATGAAAAAATCTATTGCATTTTTAGTATTAATAATGCTCGTTGTTTTTGCAGGATGTACAAGAGCTGAAACAAGCGAAGATGTAAGTTCTGAAAAGCCTGTTGCTGAACATACAACGATTATTGAAAGCACAACGGATAAGAAAATAACGGAATCTGAAACTACTACGCAGAAAAGTGATAATTCAGAAACATCATCTGCAGCTACAGTAAGACCCGCTGAGCAAAAATCAGCAGGTCAGACCACAACCAAAAAATCAACTGCAACTCAGAATCAAACCACAACTAAAAAGCAGACTGCAGCTCAGAGTCAGACAGCAACACGGAAAGTTACTACTACTCAAAAGCAGAATGTTACTCAGAAACAAACAACCACTAAAAAGGTAACTACAACAGTAGCAACAACCGCTAAACAGAAGAAACTCACTAAAAGTGATATTGATTGGGTACAGTCACAGGCTCATTCATATATCAGGAGTAAAGGCTGTAAAGTGAATTCAAGTGTTAGTAGTTTTTCAGGAAAAATATCTACAAAAAACTTTGCCGACAGAAATTCTTTGTTAGCAGAAGTAAAAGATTGGATTGATTCTGAATATAACGATTGTATTAATTCTGGTTGGAACGAAGTTGATATGTATTGCAAAACAGAATCAAGGTCTGATGGCTATTTCTTTATTTATATAATGTATGGATAAATAAAGCATTAAAATTATTTAAGCACCGATAATTATCGGTGCTTCAGCCTGTCGAAAAAGGCACAGCATAAAGCTGTGCTTTTTGTTATAGATATGGTATAATGATATTGGGTGAAGAAAGTGATAGTAAAAGGACGAGAAAATCGAAATCAGATAGAA